>JAAYXG010000023.1 GCA_012516015.1 Lysobacteraceae bacterium
CAGCGATCGATGTTCGGCGTGAGTCCGTAGCGCTCTGCGGCCGCAATGAACTGGTCGGGCGACACGATCTTGCCCGCTTCGTCTCGCATGCGCAGCAACAACTCGTAGTGCAGACCTTGATGCGGCTGCTGCAGGGGCTGAATGACCTGCCGGAAGATCTCGAAGCGATTGTCCTCGAGCGCATTGTTGATGCGCGCCGCCCACTGCATTTCGCGGCGCCGACGCATGAGATCGATGTCGTTCTCTTGGAAGCTGTAGATGCGGTTGCGCCCCGATTCCTTCGCGGCCGCGCAAGCGCTATCGGCGGCCGATAGGAGCGCCGCAACATCCTCGTTATCGGGCGAAATCGGCACGACGCCGATGCTCGCACCGAGACGGAAGGTCCGCTCCTCCCACACGAACTTGTAGTTGCGGATCGCCTCGCGCAGTGCCTCGGCGTTGCGGATCGCTTCTTCGAGCGAGCAGCTCTCGAGCAAGACGCCGAACTCATCGCCGCCAAGCCGCGCCACCGTATCCCGCCAGCGGATCTTGGACTTGAGCAGGGCACCGACTTGGCCGAGCAGAGCATCGCCGGCGCTGTGGCCGCAGTTGTCGTTGATGATCTTGAACTGATCGAGATCGATGTGGCAGAGCGCAAACGACGCTTCGCGCGCCCGCGCGCTCTTCAGCGCGCGCTCGAGCCGCGACTCGAACTCGCGGCGATTCACGAGACCCGTGAGGATGTCGTGGCTCGCGTGATAGGAAAGCTTGCGATTGAGCTCCCGGCTCTCGCTCACGTCGTGGAACACGAGCACGCCGCCGGATACGTTGCCGGTGCCGTCGCGGATCGGCGAGGCGCAGCTTTCGATATAGAGCTCATTGCCGTCGCGCCGAATGAGGAGCGTCGGGCGAACGGACTTGATCGCGCGCGTGCGGCGAATCGCGACCGCGAGCGGGTTCTCGAGCGGCTCGCACGTCTCCTCGTGGAAGCTGCGGAAGATCTCGTCGATCATCCGGCCCTGAGCGTGCTCCAAGCGCCAGCCCGTGAGCTGCTCGGCGACCGGATTCAAGTACTCGATGCAGCACTTCGAGTCCGTTGTGATCACGCCGTCGCCGATCGACTGCAGCGTGATCTGCGCGCTCTCCTTCTCCTTGAACAGCGCTTCTTCGAACAGCTTGCGCTCGGTGACGTCGAGATCGACGCCGACGATGCGTCGCGGGCGGCCCGCCTCGTCGAGACGCGCCTTCGCGCGGCTCACGACCCATAGCCACACGCCGTCGCGGTGCTTGAGGCGATGGACACTTTCGAACAACGGCTCTTTACCGGACAAGTGGTCGCGCAACGATGCCTGCACGCGCTCGATGTCCTCCGGGTGCACGAGATCGCGCCAGTCGGCGAAGCCTTCCATATCTTCGTCGGCATAGCCGAGCATGGCTTTCCAGCGCGGGGAGAAGTAGGTCGTCTTCTTGTCCAGGTCGAAATCCCAGAGACCGTCGTTCGCCCCGTGCAGGGCAAGCTCGTTGCGCTCTTCGAGATCGGCAAACTGGCGTCGATAGCGCAGGCGCTCA
>JAAYXG010000208.1 GCA_012516015.1 Lysobacteraceae bacterium
AGCGAACAAGTTGTTCAAGGCGGGCTTTCGCTCGAACAATATCGATCCGAATGCGCGGCACTGCATGGCCTCAGCAGCCTACGCGTTCATGCGCACGTTCGGCATGGACGAGCCGATGGGCTGCTACGACGATATCGAGAACGCCGACGCGTTCGTGTTGTGGGGCTCGAACATGGCCGAGATGCACCCTGTGCTGTGGTCGCGGGTCGCTGATCGGCGCCTATCCGCGCCTCACTCAAAAGTCGTCGTGCTCTCCACGTTCGAGCATCGCTCGTTCGATCTTGCCGACATCCCGATCATCATGCGACCGCAATCTGATCTTGCGATCATGAACTACATCGCGAATCACATCATCCAAACCGGCCGCGTGAATCAAGATTTCGTCGGCAAGCACGTGAACTTCAGGCTGGGCACTTCGGATATCGGTTACGGCTTACGGCCCGAGCATCCGCTCGAGCAGAAGGCGAAAAACGTACAGCACGCGACGGAGTCGCAGCCGATGACATTGGAGCAGTACGCGGACTTCGTGAAGCCTTACACGCTCGCACGCGCAGTCGAGATCTCGGGCGCGCCGGAATCGTGGTTGCGCCAGCTCGCCGAGTTGTACGCGGATCCGAAGACGAAGGTGATGTCGTTCTGGACGATGGGGTTCAATCAGCACACGCGCGGCGTGTGGGCGAATCAGCTTTGCTACAACCTGCACTTGTTGACCGGCAAGATTGCGACGCCGGGCAATAGTCCGTTCTCGTTGACCGGCCAGCCCTCTGCCTGCGGCACCGCGCGCGAAGTCGGCACGTTCGGCCATCGGCTGCCCGCGGATATGTTCGTCACGAATCCCGAGCATCGTGCGCGCGTAGAGAAGACGTGGAAGCTCCCCCCGGGCATCATCCAAGAGAAGCCCGGCTATCACGCCGTCGAGCAGAACCGCATGCTGAAGGACGGCGAGCTGAATGCGTACTGGGTGCAGGTGAACAACAACATGCAGGCGGCGGCGAACATGAATCAGGAGACGCTGCCCGGCTACCGCAATCCCGCGAATTTCATCGTCGTCTCGGACGTGTATCCGACCGTCACGGCACAAGCCGCGGACCTCATCTTACCTGCAGCGATGTGGGTCGAGAAGGAGGGCGCATACGGCAATTCGGAGCGCAGAACGCAGTTCTGGCAGCAGCTCGTCAATGCGCCCGGCGAGGCGAAGTCGGACCTATGGCAGCTCGTGGAGTTCTCGAAGCGCTTCACGACGGACGAGGTGTGGCCCGCGGATTTGCTCGATGCGACTCCGGAGTACAAGGGTAAGACGCTCTATCAAGTCCTGTTTGCGAACGGAATAGTCGATCGCTACCCGCTCGAGGACCTGAATCCGGATTACGAGAATCACGAAGCAAAGCACTTCGGGTTCTACATCCAGAAGGGATTGTTCGAGGAATACGCTTCGTTCGGCCGCGGCCACGGGCACGATCTCGCACCGTTCGACACGTATCACAAAGTCACGGGGTTGCGCTGGCCGGTCGTGGACGGAAGGGAGACGCTGTGGCGCTATCGCGAAGGCAGCGATCCCTATGTGAAGCCCGGCAAAGGATTCGAGTTCTACGGCAATGAGGATGGCAGAGCGAATATCTACGCTTATCCATATGAGCCTGCGCCCGAGGAGCCCGATGCGGAATACAACTTCTGGCTCGTCACGGGCCGCGTGCTCGAGCATTGGCACTCCGGATCGATGACCGGTCGAGTGCCCGAGCTCTTCCGCTCGTTCCCGAACGCCGTCGTCTTCATGCATCCGGATGATGCTGAAGCGCTCGGAGTGCGGCGCGGTGTCGAGGTGCGGGTCGTGTCGAGGCGCGGAGAAATACGCACGCGCGTCGAAACGCGGGGACGCAACAAGCCGCCGCAGGGCGTCGTGTTCGTCCCCTGGTTCGACGCATCGCAGCTCATCAACAAAGTGACGCTCGACGCGACCGACCCGATCTCCAAACAAACCGACTATAAGAAGTGCGCAGTGAAGATCGTTCCGGTGGGAGGAGCGGTATGAGTGAACAAGGGCGTGGGGTGTGGGGCCTGGGGCGCGGGTCGGAGAGGAAGCACCCGAAGCAGCGCAAATACTGGCGTACGGCATTCGTGCTCGCCTTGTTCGCGACCGCGGTCTTTGCGGCGGAGCAGGTCCTCGAAGGTGATCCGGTTTCGAGCGATCCGCTCGGGCCCGGCTTGCGCGGTACGGCACCGTTGCACGAGGAACCGCAGGCGCCGCGTATGGCGCGCGTCGAGAACTTCGATATTCGCCGCGGTCGCGCGTACACGAGCCAACCGCCGACGATCCCGCACGCGATCGAGAAGTACGAGATCACGCGTAACGTGAATTTCTGCATGTACTGCCATGCGCGCGTGCGCCACGAGCAATCTCAGGCACCCATGGTGAGCGCGACGCATTACATGGACCGCGAACACAACTATCTCGCGGAGATCTCGCCGCGGCGCTACTTCTGCACTCAATGCCACGTCGTGCAAACGGATGCGAAGCCGCTGGTCGGCAACGAATTTCTGGATGTCCACACGTTGCTCGAGCAAGAGCGGGCGTCGCAAGACGACGCCGGCGGGAAGCGACGGAGGGCGCGCGAGACGCCGCGATGAAGATCAAGGATAGAGCCCGAGAGTGGTGGCGTACGCTCAGCAGGCCGAGCAGGCACCTGAGTCTCGGGTTCCTCACGCTCGGCGGCTTCATCGGCGGGATCTTGTTCTGGGGCGGTTTCAATACCGCACTGGAAGCGACAAACACGGAAGAGTTTTGCGTGAGCTGCCACGAGATGCGCGACAACACGTTCGCCGAGCTCAGGGCAACGATCCACTACAGCAACCGCTCCGGCGTGCGCGCGACCTGTCCCGATTGTCACGTGCCGCACGAATGGACGCACAAGATCGCTCGCAAGATGCAGGCGTCGAAAGAGGTGTGGGGCAAGATCTTCGGGCGCATCGACACGCGCGAGAAGTTTCTCGCGCATCGTCTCGAGCTCGCGAAGCACGAGTGGGCGCGGCTGGAGGCGAACGACTCGCTCGAATGCCGCAATTGCCACGCCTATCGATTCATGGACTGGACGCGGCAAATCCTGCGCGCCGTGCAAGTGCATTCGGTCGCGCTCGAAGGCAACGAGTACACGTGCATCGACTGTCACAAGGGCATCGCGCATCGCTTACCCGACATGGAAGGCATACCGATGCTGTTCGGTGCGCCGCTCGAGCGAGATGTAGGTCGGAATTCATTCCGACGAGAGAGCTTCATGTCGGAATAAATTCCGACCTACAGGTGCGGCAATGACCGGAGCGCCGCGACGAGCGACTGGTCAGCCTTCCCGAGCGTCGAGCTCTGTTGCGCGATCTCGCCCCTGGGCGTCAGCACCGAGACGACGCTCGAGTGATTGAACTCGCCGTCTGCAGTTTGCTTGTATTGAATGTCGAGCGCGGCTGCGATCTTGCGCACGGTTTGAGCGTCGGTCCGCGCCAATGTCCAGCGGGACGTATCGATGCGCCGTTCTCTCGAAATTCTCGCCAGAGCGGCCACCGTATCGCGATCCGGATCGATCGAGATCATCAGCACGCGCAAATCTCTTGCGTTCGGTGCCGCGCGTTCGACCGCGCGAATGGTCTCGATCAGCAGCGGACACGTGTGCCTGCAGCTGCCGTAGAACATCGTTACGAGCACTGGGTGGCCATTGTAGACATCGAGCCCGTGCGCGACGCCCGCTTGATTCGTGAGCACCGCGGGGAGTCGATAGATCGACGTCGACGGATAAGGGCCATCCGCGTACGCATTGGCGGCGAGTAGGAGCAGGGTGACGATCAGTACGCGCTTCATCGTGTCGTTCCTCCGTCCGTCGCGCAGCGAAAGCCCATCGTTGCGCTGGTGTAGCTTGCCTTCATGCTGGAGAGCATCGCGATGCGCATGAGCA
>JAAYXG010000209.1 GCA_012516015.1 Lysobacteraceae bacterium
CCGGTGGCGGCAAGGCGCGCGAGCCGCGCGAACCCGCCGAGACGCCGATCGGCAAGCCGGCGAGCCAGCACTGATTCTCGGGCTTGGGGTTCGGGGCCTGGGGCGTGGGCAACCGCGGTCTGAGGCCCTAGCCGCCGTTGTTGCCTAACAGTACAGCGCGCTAGAGAATGCCGGCATTCGCCGGCATTTCTTTATCTTGCTCCTCTAAACCCACGCCGCAAGCCCGTTGCATGTTCCTCCGCTGCGCTACTCGCACCCTGGATCTTTCCGAGCCGATCGTCATGGGTGTTTTGAACGTGACGCCAGACTCGTTCTCCGACGCGGGGCAGTTTCTCGATCCTGAGCGCGCGATCGAACATGGACTCCGGATGGTCGAAGCGGGCGCGGGTTTCATCGACGTCGGCGGCGAATCGACGCGCCCCGGTGCGGCAATGGTGCCTGAAGAAGAGGAATTGCGGCGCGTCGTACCGGTGATCGAAGCGCTCGTCCGCCGTGTGGATGTTCCGATCTCGGTCGATACCAGCAAGCCACGTGTGATGCGAGCGGCGGTCGAGGCGGGCGCCGAGCTCATCAATGATATCTATGCGCTGCGATTACCGGGCGCGCTGGAGGCCGCCCGAGACAGCGGCGCCGCCGTGTGCCTCATGCATATGCAGGGCGAGCCTCGGACGATGCAAATCGAGCCGCGATACGACGATGTCGTCGCGGAGGTCCGCGACTTTTTGAACGACCGCGTCGCCGTGTGTCTCGAAGCGGGGCTGCAGCTCGATCGCTTGGTTGTTGATCCAGTTATCGGTTTCGGGAAGCGACTTCAGCATAATCTCGCGCTTCTTGCCGCGCTCCCGACGCTCGGTGCGCATGGTGTGCCGGTGCTGGTCGGCGTCTCGCGCAAGTCGATGTTCAAAGATTTGCTAGGTCGTCCGGTCGACGAGCGCTTGCCCGGCGCTTTGGCGGTCGCGACAGCAAGCGTCTTGGCCGGCGCACGTATCGTTCGCACGCATGACGTGCGCGAAACGCTCGATGCCGTCAAGGTGGCGGCGGCGTTGAAGCGATCGGGGTATCGAATGGCAACCAACGGAGACTTTAGTGTCGCGTAAGTATTTCGGCACCGATGGCGTGCGCGGGCGCGTCGGAGAGCACCCGCTCACCGTCGAGTTCGCCCTCAGGCTCGCAAGCTCGGCAGCGCGCGTGCTCGCCCCGGATGGGGGTACGGTATTGGTCGGTAAGGACACGCGTCTCTCTGGCTACATGTTCGAGGCTGCCCTCGAGGCGGGCTTCGTCGCCGCAGGCGTGAACGTCATGCTGATCGGGCCGCTGCCGACGCCCGGCATCGCTTATCTAACGAAGCGATTCGAATGTAACTTCGGCGTCGTCATCAGCGCCTCGCACAATCTCTACGGGGATAACGGCATCAAATTCTTCGATCGCGACGGCGGCAAACTCTCCGACGAGATCGAGCGTCAAATCGAAGCTTTTCTCGATGAGCCGCCGCTCACGCGCTGCTCGAGCGAGCTCGGCCGCGCCATGCGCGTCGACAAATCGCGCGTGAAGTACCAAGAGTTTTGCGCGTCGACAGTGCCGGGACTGGATTTGTCCGGCTTCAAGATCGTCATCGATTGCGCTCATGGCGCCGGCTATAAGGTCGGGCCGCGAATCCTCGCGGATTTGGGGGCCGAAATCGTTCCGATCGGCTGCTCGCCGAACGGGCGCAACATCAATCTGAACTGCGGCTCCACTTCGCCCGAGCTGCTGCAGCTCACGGTCCCCGGCGTGCGCGCGAATGTGGGAATCGCGCTGGATGGCGACGGCGATCGACTCCTCATGGTCGATCATCTCGGTCGGCTCGTCGACGGCGATCAGTTGCTCTACATCATTGCGCGCGCGCGGCACGAACAGAAAACGCTCGTCGGCCCGGTCGTCGGAACCGTCATGAGCAATCTGGGTCTCGAGCATGCGCTCGCGAAGCAGGGCATCGAGTTTCAGCGTGCGAAAGTGGGCGATCGCTACGTGCTCGAGAAGCTGCGCCAGACGGGCGGTGTGCTTGGAGGTGAGACCTCGGGCCACCTCTTGTGTCTCGATCGCACCACGACCGGGGATGCGCTCGTCAGCGCACTGCAGGTGCTCGCGATCATGAAGCAGACCGGGCGCAGTCTCGCGGAGCTTGCCGCACCGATGACGAAGTACCCGCAAGTGCTCGAAAACGTGCGGGTCGCGCGGAAGATCGACCCGGGTACTTCGCCGGTCATTCGGGATGCGGTGGCGGCAGCCGAACGCGAGCTCGGCGAGAGCGGCAGAATCGTGCTGCGTGCTTCGGGTACGGAACCCGTGATCAGGGTGATGGTGGAAGGCAGCGACGAGAAGCTCGTACGTGATATCGCCGTGCGGCTGGCGGCGGCCGTCTCTTCCGCGGCCGAGGCAGCTTGACGTCGGAAGCCGTGCCCCGGGCGTTTTGTGCGTCCGTTCTTACGGTTCCGTTGCTTTCCTGCGGGGTGGTCGTTAAGCTGCGCGCCCTTCGCCGGGCCAGCGTGCCGCCAAGCTCGCCCCGAAATGGGAGCGGGTCTGGTGCCGCGTCCCCGCGCTTCCTGAATAGTTCGAGGATCGTAGATGCGCCGACCGTTCGTCGCAGGTAAC
>JAAYXG010000210.1 GCA_012516015.1 Lysobacteraceae bacterium
AGTCGCGCGCCAATGTTTGCAGCTGCCGCGAGGATACGGTGAAGCCGAGGAAGCTCGTCGCCACTTCGGGAAACTGATGCGCCTCGTCGATGATGACGGCATCCGCACCCGGCAATAGATCGCCGAATCCTTCTTCTTTCAGGACGAGATCGGCAAGCAGTAGATGATGATTCACGACGATTACATCCGCGGCTTGCGCTTCACGCCGTGCGTGCACGACATGACAGCGCTCGAAGGCCTCGCAATCCGCTCCCAGACAGTTGTCGCGAGTCGAAGTGACCCACGACCACACGGGATGCTCATCGCTCAAATGACGCGCTTCTGCAATGTCTCCCCTTCGGGTGATCTGGCTCCACGCGCGGACCTTGGGCAGCGCCATCGCGACATCGCGCCTCAACCCGCGCGCGATGGCCTGCTGCTCGGCGAGATTCAAGCGATGAATACACAGATAGTTCGCGCGGCCTTTCAGGAGCGCGACGCGTACCGGCCGACCCAAGGCTCGAGCGATCGCCGGCAAGTCGCGGTGGTAGAGCTGATCCTGTAGCGTTCGTGTACCCGTCGATACGATCACACGGCGTCCCGAGTGTAGCGCCGGCGCAAGGTATGCGAACGTCTTCCCCGTGCCGGTTCCCGCTTCTACGATCAACCGGCCGCCTGTTTGCAGCGCGCGATGGACGAGCTCCGCCATCGCGATCTGATCGGAGCGCGTCGCGAAGCCGGGCAGCGAGCGCGCAAGGGGGCCTTCGGGACCGAAGATGTCCTCGTACATCACTGGAAGATGGCCCTGAAGCGCGCGAGCGCGACGCCTCCCGGAGAAATCGGATTGCGCAGGTGCCAGCGGATGTGGGTGTACTGATCGAGCGGCACGGGACGCCGCACGCCGCTCGCGTCGGTCGTAGCGAGCTCGTCCGCAGGCACGAACGTTTGGCCGCCATCGATGGAGAAGAAAACGTCCGCGCCCGGACCTGAAGCGGAGTCCTTGACGTAGACCGTGTTCGCCGGAATGCGCTGCGTGACGATGACGTCATGAGCGTATTCGGACGAGACGTTCCGAATGCGGACCGTGTAGTAGACCACTTGCCCCTGCGAGACGAGCGTCGCCGCCACGAAGCGCGCAGGCTTGGGGACCGGACCTCTTACGGCGTCGATGCGCACTTCGGCGATGAGCTCGGTTTGGATCTGCCCATTGTCTTGCGCTGTCAGATGCGACGTTGCGGCGAGCGATACCAAGAAGAGAATGCAGGTCGGCAACTTCGCACGCGCTCGATGCGTTACGCCGCTGCCGGAACGATGCGACGTAGCGGCAGCGAAGGGTTTCCGTCTACATGTATGCAATGAACGCGCGTTCGCGCACGGCGATGGTTTCTGCGCGGAGAGAAGACGAGCGAACGCTATAATCGCTGCGTTCATCGCAGTAACGAGCGAGAGCAAGATTTGCTGCGTGCGTCGATGCGACGCGGTCGTGATAGAGGTTTGCTGTTTAAATGCGTACATCGAATGCGTCGCTAGCCCGCTGGATCGACGAAGTGGCCCGACTCACCAAGCCTGAATCAGTGCACTGGTGCACGGGATCGGATGCGGAGCACGCGCGCCTCGTGGCACAGATGCTCACGCGCGGCGATCTCATCAGCCTCAACCCGACCACTCATCCGAACAGCTTCTTGCATCGCTCGCACCCTTCCGATGTCGCTCGCGTCGAGCATCTCACTTATGTGTGCACGCGCTCTCGCGACGATGCCGGTCCCAACAACAACTGGATGGCACCCGACGAAGCCCATCGCAAAATCGACAGCTTGTTCGAAGGCGCGATGCGCGGGCGCACGATGTACGTCGTGCCCTACTGCATGGGACCGATCGACTCGCCGTACTCTCGTTGCGGTGTCGAAATAACCGATAGCCCCTACGTCGTCGCGAGCATGCGCACGATGACGCGCATGGGCACAGTCGCGCTCCGTCGCATCGAGCGCGAGGACCTCTTCGTCAAGGGCCTGCACTCGATCGGCGATCTCGATCCCGAGCGGCGCTTCATCATGCACTTCCCGGAGGAATTGTCGATCAAGAGTATCGGCTCCGGCTACGGCGGAAACGCGC
>JAAYXG010000211.1 GCA_012516015.1 Lysobacteraceae bacterium
AAGGTCAGAAAGATAGAAATCAATCTTCCGGCCTTTGCGAGCTCGGCATGCTTCGCGTGAGTCATTCCGAATCTTCTCACGCGGCGAACCGGAAGCCTAACGCCCCGGCGCCGTTGAGAGTGCTACAGAAATGTAACGCTCAGGAGGCTTGATCGATCGTCGGTGCGTTGCTTGCTTCTTTCTGAAGCAGTGCGCGTTTGCGTTCGACGCCCCAGCGATAGCCCGACAAGGTGCCATCGTTGCGAATCACGCGGTGGCAGGGGATGGCGACCGCGAGCGCATTCGACGCGCAGGCGCCCGCAACCGCCCGCACCGCTTTGGGCGCGCCGATTCGTTGCGCGAGTTGCGCATACGTGACCGTCTCGCCGACAGGAATCGAGCGCAGTGCGCGCCAGACGCGCTGCTGAAAGCTCGTGCCGCGCACATCGAGCGGCAAATGGAGCCCGACGCCGGGCGACTCGACGAAGCCGACGACCTTTGCCACGACCTCCTCGAACTGCCGATCGCCGCCGATGAGATTCGCGCGCGGGAAGCGGTCCTGGAGGTCACGCACGAGCGCGTCGGGATCGTCGCCGAGCAAGATCGCACAGATGCCGCGCTCGCTCTGCGCGACGAGAATCGAGCCGAGCGAGCACTCGCCGACGGCGAACTTGATCGTCGCGTTCGCGCCGCCCGCGCGATAGTCGCGCGGCTTCATGCCGAGCACCGCGCCCGCCTTCTCGTAGAAGCGGCTGTTCGAGCCGTAGCCCGCATCGAAGATCGCATCGGTGACGCGCGCGCCCATTTGCAGCCGATCGCGTACCCGCCGCTCGCGATGCGCGGTAGCGTACTGCCGCGGCGTCGTGCCGGTGATTTGTTTGAAGATGCGGTGGAAATGATAGGGGCTCATCGAGACCGCTTTCGCGAGCGCTTCGAGCGATGGCGCCGTTTCGGCTCGCTCGATGAGCCGACACGCCTTCGTCACCTTCGCGCCATAACGCTCGAGGAGCGAAGGCTCGTCGGGCTTGCAGCGCTTACACGCGCGGAAACCCGCGGCTTGCGCCTCGCGACCGTTCGCGAAAAACCGAACGTGCTCGGGGCGCGCTCGCCGCGCCGCACAGGACGGCCGACAATACACGCCGGTCGTTTGTACGGAATACACGAACGAGCCGTCCGCGGTCGCATCGCGCGACAACACCGCCTGCCACCGCGGATCGCGCAACGTCGCGGCACCTCGCTCTGCGGTTCGTGCTGCTGCGTTCATATACAAACTCCTTTTAGCATGGTGGGCGAACCGTAGCAGCGGGGACGGCGCGCCAGCACTCCGCCGCTTGCCTTCGAATCGGGCGCGGGGCCTAGGGCCGGGGCTTGGGGCTCGGGGCGCGGGCCAGAGAACGCACGCAACGTTTTTCAAGCGAGCAACTCTTCGCGTTCCGACCCGAGCCCAAGGCCCAAGCCCTCGCTAGTCGCAGCCATTGCTCATCTCGTCGCGCGCGTCGCACTTTTTCGCGCCCGCCGTGTCACAACACGCCCACCCCAGGTCGGCGCCCGACTTCACAAAAAAAGACCGACCGGCTGGTTGACGCGACCCCGTCAACGGCATGAGAATAAACGTTCATTCTCCCGCCTTCATTTCCAGTTTTCCGGGGATCTATGCGCTCTTCGAGTCTGTCTGGCGTTCTCGTCGCCGTTTTGTTGTCCGCGTGTGGAAGCGATGCACCGCCGCCCGCGCCGCCGCCCCCGGAAGTCGGGGTGGTGACGCTCGGGACGCACACCGTGAGCGATGTCCGAAATTTGCCGGGGCGCACATCCGCGTACGTCATCGCGGAAGTCCGCCCGCAGGTCACGGGCATCATCAAGAAGCGGCTGTTCGAGGAAGGCAGCGAGGTCAAGGCCGGACAACCGCTCTACCAACTCGACGACGCGATCTATCGCGCCGAGGTCGCGAGCCGCAAAGCCGCGCTCGAGAGAGCGCGAGCCACGCGCGATGCCGCGAAGTTGACCGCGGACCGCACGACCGAGCTCGCCAAGATCGATGCGGTCAGCACGCAGGAAGCCGAGAACGCGGTCGCCGCGCTCGAACAAGCGATTGCGGATGTCGCGGCGGCCGAAGCCGCCTTGGCGCAAGCGGAAGTGAATCTGTCCTACGCGCGCATCACCTCGCCGATCTCCGGTCGCGCGGGGAAAACGAGCTTCACGCAAGGCGCGCTCGTCACGGCGAATCAAGACATGCCGCTCACGACCGTGCAGCAGCTCGATCCGATCTATGTCGACTTGCAGCAATCGAGCAGCGAGCTCTTGCGGTTGCGCAAGGACTTCGGCGGCGCGGATTTGAATCAGAGCGCGCCAGTTCGGATCCAGCTCGAGGACGGCACGACCTATGAGCACACGGGCGAGCTCAAGTTCGCCGACGTCAGCGTCGACCCGCAAACCGGCAGCTTCGGATTGCGCGCGGTCGTGCCGAATCCCGATCGGCTGCTGCTGCCCGGCATGTACGTGCGTGCCGTGCTCGAACGCGGCCAGCGCGACGATGCGGTGCTCGCGCCGCAACGTGCGATCACGCGCGATGCCAGAGGCAACGGCGTTGCGCTCGTCGTGACCGCCGACAACAAGATCGAACAACGCACGGTCCGCACCGCACGCACGATCGGCGATCAATGGCTGATCGACGACGGCCTGCAGGCCGGCGAACGTGTCGTCGTCGAAGGAATCCAGAAGGTGCAGCCCGGCATGACAGTGACGCCGGTCGAGCCGAGCGCCGCACGCACTGCCGAAGCCAAGCCTGCGACGCGCTAACGGAGTCATTCCATGGCCAGATTCTTCATCGATCGCCCGGTCTTTGCGTGGGTGATCGCAATCATCATCATGATCGCGGGCGCGCTCTCGATCACGACGCTGCCGATCTCGCGCTATCCGACGATCGCGCCGCCTTCGGTGAACATCAGCGCCTTCTACCCGGGCGCATCGGCGCAGACGGCGGAAGAGTCCGTGACGCAGATCATCGAGCAGAACATGAAGGGGCTCGACGGCCTCTTATATATGTCCTCGACGAGCAGTGCGAACGGCAGCGTCGGCATCACGCTCACCTTCGACAACTCCGTCGATCCAGATATCGCGCAAGTGCAAGTGCATAACAAGCTGCAGCTCGCGACGCCGCTCCTGCCGCAGATCGTGCAGCAGCAAGGCGTGAGCGTCACGAAGGCGAATACGGGCTTCTTGATGGTCGTCGGTTTCGTCTCGGAAGACGGCAGCATGGATCGCACGGACATCTCGGACTTCGTCGTCGCGAACATCGTCGATCCCTTGAGCCGCGTGCCCGGCGTCGGCGACGTGCAAGTGTTCGGCGCCCAGTATGCGATGCGCATCTGGCTCGACCCGGACAAGCTCAACACCTACCGACTCACGCCGACCGATATCACCGAGGCGATTCGTGCGCAGAACGCTCAAGTTTCCGTCGGCCAGCTCGGCGCGACGCCCTCGGTCCAAGGGCAGGAGCTCAATGCGACGATCACGTCGCAAGGACGTCTGCAGACGGCCGAAGAGTTCCGCAACATCGTCGTCAGGAGCGGCGTGGACGGCTCGGCGCTCAAGCTCGGAGACGTCGCGCGCGTCGAGCTCGGCTCGGCCGATTACAGCTTCATTAGCCGTTACAACACCGCGCAGGCCGCGGGTCTCGCCGTCTCGCTCGCGACGAACGCGAACGCGCTCGAAACCGCGCAAGGCGTGCAGAATCTGCTGAAGGATCTCCAGCCGACGTTCCCGCCGGGGCTGCGCGCGGTGACGCCGTTCGACACCACGCCATTCGTTCGCGTCTCGATTCGCGAAGTCATCAAGACGCTGAGCGAAGCGATCGTGCTCGTGTTCCTCGTGATGCTGCTGTTCCTGCAGAACATCCGCGCGACGCTCATTCCGACGATCGCCGTGCCGATCGTCTTGCTCGGCACATTCGGGGTGCTGGCGGCGGCCGGGTTCTCGATCAACATGCTCACGATGTTCGCGATGGTGCTCGCGATCGGACTGCTCGTGGACGATGCCATCGTCGTCGTCGAGAACGTCGAGCGCGTCATGCGGGAGGACAAGCTGCCGCCGATCGAAGCGACGCGTAAGTCGATGTCTCAGATCACGGGCGCGCTGATCGGTATCGCGCTCGTGTTGTCCGCCGTATTCCTGCCGATGGCGTTCCTCAGCGGCTCGACCGGCATCATCTATCGCCAGTTCTCGATCACGATCGTCTCGGCGATGGCGTTGTCGGTGCTCGTCGCGCTCATCTTGACGCCCGCGCTGTGCGCGACGCTGCTCAAGCCGGTGCACGGGGACGAACATGCGCAAAAGCGCGGCTTCTTCGGCTGGTTCAACAGGAAGTTCGAGGCCAGCAACGTGAAGTACCGCGGCATCGTGTCGCGCATGTTGACGCGACCGGCGCGTTCCCTCGCCGTGTATGCGTCGATCGTGCTGATCATGTTGTTCATGTTCATGCGCCTGCCGACTTCATTCTTGCCGGACGAAGATCAGGGGGTGCTGTTCGTGCAGATCCAGGGTCCGGTCGGCGCGACGCAAGCGCGGACGATGCGCGTCATCGAGCAGATCGAGCAGCATTTCTTGACCAACGAGAAAGACACCGTCGAATCCGTGTTCTCGGTGCAAGGCTTCAGTTTCGGCGGCAGCGGACAAAACACCGGTATCGCGTTCGTGAAGCTCAGAGATTGGGACGAGCGCCCCGGAGCGGACGCGAGCGTCGAGGCCATCGCCGGCCGCGCGATGGCTGCATTCAGCCAGATCAAGGACGCGATGGTGTTCGCATTCCCGCCGCCCGCATTGCCAGAGCTCGGGCGCGCGCAAGGCTTTGCGTTCTATCTGCAAGACAATTTGGGACGGGGACACGACGAGCTCATGGCGGCGCGAAATCAGTTGTTGGGCGCGGCCGCGCAGAGCAGCCTGCTCACGAACGTGCGTCCCAACGGCTTGGAAGACACGCCTCAGTTCCGTCTCGACATCGATATCGAGAAGGCCGGTGCGTTGGGACTGTCGATCGGTTCGATCAACCAGACGCTGCAAATCGCTTGGGGCGGCCAATACATCGATGACTTCATCGACCGCGGACGCGTCAAGCGCGTGTACGTGCAGGCCGACGCACCGTTTCGAATGGTGCCCGAGGACTTCCAGCGCTGGTACGTGCGCAACGACGCCGGCGACATGGTGCCGTTCTCGTCCTTTGCGACCTGGCGATGGGAGTATGGCTCGCCGCGCCTCGAGCGCTTCGACGGCATTCCCGCAGTCGAAATCAACGGCGAAGCAGCCCCGGGCGTCAGCTCGGGCGTTGCCATGGCCGAGATCGAGCGGCTCGTGGGCGAGCTTCCTCCGGGCTACAGCATCGCGTGGTCGGGCGCGTCGTATCAGGAGCGTCAAGCCGGCGCACAAACGCCGCTGCTATACACACTGTCGGTGCTGATCGTGTTCCTCTGTCTCGCGGCGCTCTACGAGAGCTGGGCGATTCCCGCTTCGGTCATGCTCGTCGTGCCGCTCGGCATCACCGGTGCGGTGCTGGCAACGGCGTTCCGCGGCCTCGAACGCGATGTGTACTTCCAGGTCGCGATGCTGACGACAGTGGGTCTCTCCAGCAAGAACGCAGTGCTCATCGTCGAGTTCGCGAAGTTGAACCTCGAGCACGGCATGAATCTGGTCGACAGCGTCATGCATGCGATTCGCGACCGCTTGCGCCCGATCATCATGACCTCGATGGCCTTCGGACTGGGCGTGCTGCCGCTCGCGATCGCGAGCGGCGCGGGTTCCGGCGCACAACGTGCGATCGGCACCGGCGTCATCGGCGGCATGCTCGCCGGCACGTTCCTCGGCATCTTCTTCGTGCCGCTCTTCTTCGTGCTCGTGCAGCGGCTCGTGCGCCGCTGGCGCAAGACGGAAACGGCGCCGGCTCCGGCCGGCTCTTTGGATCAAGGTCCGGCTCATGTTTAAGGTCGTTCGATACTTTGCCTTCGCTGCGCTCGTGCTCGCGAGCGCGGCGTGTACGCTCGCGCCGCGTTACGAGCGGCCCGCATCGCCCATACCCGATGAGTGGAGCGCGCCTCTGAGCGGTCCCGCGAAGACGGCCGCGGAAGGTGAATCCATCGACGCGCTGCCGTGGCGCGAGTTCGTGCTCTCGCCCAAGCTCGAGCGGCTCATCGAGCTCGCGCTCGAGAACAACCGCGATCTCAGGATCGCCGCGTTGAACGTGGAGCGGGCCCGCGGGCTCTACCGCATTCAACGCTCGGAGTTGCTGCCGAACGCGGACGTCGCGGGCAGTTACACGCGCCAACGAGTGCCTCCGACCGCGACGTTCCCCGGTCGAGAAGGCGTCGTGGAGCAGTACAGCGCATCCGTCGGCGCGGCATTCGAGCTCGACTTCTTCGGGCGTCTGCGAAGTCTCAATCGCGCGGCGCTCGAAGACTTCCTCGCGCAAGAATCCTCGCGTCGGAGCCTGCAGATCAGCTTGATCGCGGAAGTGGCGCAAGCGTTTCTCGTCACCGCGAACGATCTCGCGCTCAAAGAGCTTGCCGAAGCGACGGTGCGTAATCAGGACGAATGGTTCGCGCTCACGCAAGAGCGTCACCGGCTCGGGGCCGCGTCGGGACTCGAGCTCAATCAAGCGCAGACGCAGGTCGAAAGCGCGCGTGCGGACGCCGCTCGCTACGAAGGCGATGTGGCGCGGGATCTCAACGCACTGCGCGTACTCGTTGGGACGGATATTCCTCCCGAGCTCATGCCTGCAAGCGACGATGCGCAAACCGCCCTGCTCGGCTCCGTGCCGGTCGAGCTGCCTTCGCAAGTGCTCTTGAACCGCCCGGACATTCTCGCGGCCGAGCACACGCTGCGTGCGGCGAACGCGAACATCGGCGCTGCGCGCGCGGCGTTCTTCCCGAGAATTTCCCTGACGGGAAGCGCGGGCTACATCAGCAACGAGCTTTCCGATCTGTTCGACAGGAACAATCGCACGTGGAGCTTCGTGCCGCAGTTGTCGGTGCCGATCTTTCAAGGCGGCCGTCTCAAGGCGGGCCTCGACGTCGCGCACGTCGATCGCGAGATTGCGCTCGCGCGCTACGAGCAGGCGATTCAGATCGGTTTTCAGGAAGTGAGCGACGCGCTCGCCTTGACCGGCACCTTGACGAAGCAATTGGAAGCGCAGGAGCGCCTCGTCGGCGCCTCCGCGCGCGCGTTCGAGCTTTCGCAAGCACGCCGCGAAGCGGGACAAGAGAGCTATTTGACCCTGCTCGATGCGCAACGCAGCTACTACGGCGCCCAGCAAGGCTTGATTGCGACTCGCCTCGCCGAACAGGCGAACCTCGTCGCGCTCTACCGAGCGCTCGGCGGCGGCTGGGAACGCAATCGAACATGATGAACGAATCCGAGCACGTGTTCACCGAGCGTGCGCTCAAGCAGCGCGAGCGCATCCTGGAGGCGGCGCGGTTGTGCTTCTTGAAGCGCGGCTTTCACGCTGCGAGCATCGCCGACATCGCTCAAGAGGCGGACATGAGCCCGGGACTCATGTATCGCTATTTCACGAACAAGCAAGCGATCATCAAAGCGATCATCGAGCGTCAGCTCGAGTCGGGCCGCAGACAGCTCGAGGAAATCAAGTCTCCAGAGGATCTCGTACAGGGGATCTTGAATGCCATCGAGAGGTGGCGAAGCGGCAGTGCCGATCAGATGAACGCGCCGCTCTTCTTGGAGATCTCCGCCGAAGCGACCCGCGATCCCGAGATCGCCGCGATAGTCGAGGAAGCCGATCAGCTCATCAAGAACCATCTTCTCGAAGCGATGCAGCGAACGGCGCCGAGCAGGGCGATCTACGAGGATCCGCGGCGTGCGAACGCGCGCATCCTGCTGCTGCTCAGCGTCGTCGAAGGCCTCGCGATCCGTGCTTGCCGCGACCCACAACTCGACCGGGAGCTGCTACGCTCTGCCCTCACCAAATTCATCGCCGGGCTGCAGGCCGATTCGCAGGAGCGTTCCAAGCCTGCACGGCGCTGCACGGTAAGGAGCTGATGACCAGACAATCACTTCGCGAACGCATCCTCGAAGCCGCCGATGACGTCGCACGAGAGCGCGGCGTCGCCAATCTCACGCTCGATCTCGTTGCCGAGCAGGCAGGCATCAGCAAGGGCGGCTTGCTCTATCACTTCACGACCAAGGAAGCTTTGCTGAGAGGCATGATCGATCGCGCGCTCGATCGCTATCGCACGTTCCTCAAGGCGGAAGTGGAGCGACAAGGGACCGAGTACCGCTCGTACTTGAAGGCAAGCATCATTGCTCGCAAGGACAGTGATGCCGGCCAGGAATGCTCGCGCGCGCTGTTCGCCGCGGCGGCCAATTTCCCGGACATGCCCGAGCGCGCGCACGTGGACGTCAAGGAACATTACGATCTCTTGAGGACGGACGCGGAGCGCTTCGCCGATGCCGCGATCCTGAGCCTCGCGATCAACGGCCTGCACTTCCTCGAGCTGCTGAATCTCGCACCCTTCACGCCCGAAGAACGCGAAGCCGTCGTGAACCGAATGTTGCGGCAAGCGGAGCGGCTCTGAGCGTTGGGCTCTGGCAAGATTGAGCGTTGAACGCTGGCTCTGTAGGTCGGAATTTATTCCGACCAGAAGAAGTGTCGGAATAGATTCCGACCTACATGGATGTGTAGCGCTGGACTCCGGCCAGCGCGCAGCGCCGCTCACGCCGATGCCGGCCGCACCGTCGGCTCGCTGTCCTTCATCAAACGATCGATGTTCATGCGGATGTGCGCGGCTTCTGCCGCGGTGCGCGCCAGGGAAATCGCGCGATCGAAATCGGCGCGCGCTTCGTTCTTGCGCCCGAGCTGCACGAGGAAAGCGCCGCGCACGCCGTAGAAGTGGAAATAGTTCGCGAGCTGCGGCGCGATCGGCTCGATCAGCTCGAGAGCGGCTTCAGGACCCTTCACCTTGCTCACGGCCACCGCGCGGTTGAGCGTGACGACGGGCGAAGGCTGAATGCGCTCGAGCGCGCCGTAGAGCTGGTCGATCTCGGCCCAATCCGTCTCCTGCGGCGTCGCGGCGCGGGAATGAATCGCGGCGATCGCCGCTTGAATCTGGTAGGGGCCCGGCCGTCGATGACGCAGCGCCTTCTCGACGAGCGAGAGACCTTCGGCAATGAGGTCTTGATTCCATAGTCGCCGGTCCTGATCGTCGAGCAGCACGATCGCGCCGTTCGCATCGAGCCGCGCGGCCGCACGCGCGTGCTGCAACAGCAACAACGCCGTCAGCCCCATGATCTCCGGCTCGCCGGGGAACAACCGCAACAGCAAGCGTGCCAGACGAATCGCCTCCTCGCAGAGCGGTATGCGCACGTGCACGTCGCCGCCGCTCGCGGAGTAGCCCTCGTTGAAGAGCAGATAAATCATCGCGGCGACGGTGTTGAGGCGCTCCTGTCTCTCCGCCTGCCCGGGCGTCTCGAACGGCACTTGCGCCGCCGCAACGCGCCGCTTCGCACGCGTGATCCGCTGTTCCATCGCGCTTTCGCTCACGAGGAAAGCGCGCGCGATCTCCGGCACGGTCAATCCCGAGACGATGCGCAGCGCGAGCGCAATCTGCTGCGTTGCCGGCAGCTCGGGATGACAGCAGATGAACAACAGCCGCAGGATGTCGTCGCGATAGTGCGCGTTGTCCAAGCGCTCGGCGAGATCCGTCTGTGCGTCGTCGGTGTCAGAGATTGCCGCCTCGTCGGGCAAGCTGTCGTGCCGCTGGCTCTTACGAGCCTCGTCCAATGCGAAGTTGCGAGCGACGAAGATCAACCAAGCGGCAGGGTCGCGCGGCGGACCGTTCGCCGGCCACACCTTGAGCGCGCGCAGCGATGCTTCCTGAAAGGCCTCCTCCGCGGTGTCGAGGCTGCGAAAGTAGCGCAGCAAAGCCGCGACGACTTGCGGTCGCGCGGCGGTCAGAGCGGCGTCGATCCAGGCGATATCCGTCATTGAACATCTCTCTTGCGCGCGGTCGCCCCCGATTGTGCCCGCTCCTTCGCAAGCGTGCGCGGCTCGCCGCGATCCGAGAAATATTGAATCGGCCGAATCTCGATTGCACCGGGCTCGTGCACAAGCTCCGAGGCGATGCGAATGGCGTCTTCGAGCGAGGCACACTCGACGATATAGAAGCCGAGCAGTTGTTCCTTCGTCTCGGCGAACGGACCATCGATGACGACCGCGTCACGGCCCTTACGAACCGTCGTCGCCGTCGTCGTCGGCATCAGGCGCACGACGGGTCCGACTTGGTCGGTGGCGGCGAGCTGCTTCACGACACTCACGTGGTGCGCCATCACGGCTCGATCCTTGTCCTCGGACCAATTCGCAACGACGCGCTCGTCACTGTAGCAAAGAAGAGAATAGAGCATGTCTGGCTGGCTTGGGGCTCGGGCTCGAAGGATTTGGTGGCGTCAATCAACCGTCGGCTTCGTCGGTTCGCGGCGTGCGCGACGTTTCGGCGCGTGCGGCGTCCGCCGGCGGTTGCGCAACTTGACGCCGATGACGCCGATCAACCCGCCGGCCGAAGTGGCACCGGCGGCCAGGATTGCAGCAGTCGTCATGCACGCAGGACACATCGTAGCCTCCAACTATCGCTCGCAAGTGCGAGGCTCACCTATAAGACGAGCGAGGCCGCCCGAAACCGACAATGTTCCAGAACAAGAATGACTCTCGCATCTGGCGAGACTCAACTACATTGTCGTCCCGGCGTAGGCCGGGATCCAGGCGAAGAGACGGCGCGCCACTGCGCGCGAATGCCTGGACTCCGGCCTACGCCGGAGCGACGAAGTTGGGGTACGCATCATCGCGAAAACCGTGCGCCTTCGAATGTGGCAAGACGCAAATGTATAGCCGTCCCGAACATCCTGTAGGTCGGAATTTGTTCCGACTCTGGTTCTTGGTCGGAACAAATTCCGACCTACAACGAATGGGTTCACATTTTCCCTGGGCTCAACTCTCCGCATCCGCGCCGTCGCTTGTACCGAGGGTGAAGGAGAAGGTGGCGCCTCGGTCCGGGCCGTCGGATTCGCCCCAGACCTCGCCGTCGTGACGGCGCACTATGCGTTGGACGGTTGCGAGACCGACGCCCGTGCCAGCGAACTCCCGCGCGGAATGCAGACGTTGGAAGGGTTGGAACAAGCGCCTCGAGTAGCGGGGATCGAACCCCGCTCCATTGTCGATGACTTGGAAGAAGCGACGGGAGTCATCGTCCGTGATCGTGCGAAACTCGATTCGCGCGTCAATTCGTTGCGAAGTGTACTTCCATGCGTTCGAGAGCAGATTGTCCATCAGGACGCTCATGAGCCCGCGATCGGCGTCGACGTACACGCCTCGTTCGACGCGCAAGTCGATCGCGCGCTGCGGTTGCCCGTTGCGAAGGCGCTCCACGATCTGCGCGGCCATCGCACCCAAATCGAAGCGCTCGATCGTGAGCTCGCGCGGCGTGATGCCCGAGAGCCTCAAAAGATCGTCGATCAGCTCGTACATCCGAGCGACGTGGCCTTTCGCAGACTGCAGTCGCGTTCGGAGCGCCGGATCCAGCGCACCGAATTCCTCGAGCATGATGCCGATCTCGCCGGACAAAGCGCGCACCGGCGCCCGCAGGTCGTGCGATACGGCGTAAGTGAACGCCTCGAGCTCCTCGTTGGCAGCCTCGAGCGCCCTCGTGCGCGTGCGCACGCGGCTCTCGAGCTCGTCGTAGACCCGCACGTTCTCCATCGCAACCGCCGTCGTATTTGCGAGCGCCTCCAGCAACATCAGCTCGTCCGACGTGCATGCATGCTGCCTCGCCCAATAGACACCGATTGCACCCATCGGCGCCGCGGTTCGGATCGGTGCCATGACGAGGCTCTTCACCGCGGTCGAACGATACGCTGCGACGGCAGCTCGAGGATCGCGGGCGACGTCTTCGACCGCGATCGGGCGTGCGCTCAGGATCGACAAGCCGGCTGCGCATTCGCCGAGCACTAAATGTCGTCCCTTCCACGATGGCGATACGGCCTCCTCATCCGCATAGAAGCACGTGCTCCCTTCGCGCAAAACGAACGTCGCGCCATCTGCATCCGTGAGAGCGCGCGCGGCCCGCTTCGCGATCGTCATCACGCCGGCAAGATCCCGCGCGAGCGAAAGCTCCTGCACGACGCCGACCAAACGCGACATGGCCGCATGCTGGCTGCTCAAGCGCTCGATGGAGCTCTCCACGTTCGATCCTCGAGCTCGATTCAGCGCGGCAACCAGCCGCCACAGCTCTTGCTTATCGACATAGTCGCTTGCCCCCTCGCGGAGCGCCTGATCGATGTCTTCGCTGCGGGCTGCACCTGAGCACATGATCACAGGCGTTTGCGGATTGACGTGCTTCGACAGACGTACCGCACTGACGCCGTCGAAACCGGGTACGCCGCTGTCGACGAGCACAGCATCGAAGTCTCCGCGCTCGATCTCGTGACGAAATGCCTCGGCGGTGCTTGCACGAATCAGTCGGGGCGAAAGCCCGTGCGCCTTCAGCAGTCGCTCGATCGATCGCGAGTCTGCCGGGTCGTCTTCCAGATGGAGAATCCGCATTGCGCTACTATTGAGGCAAATCGGGTTCGAGTGTAGTCCGCGACTTGCGGACGCGGCATAGGCAGTTCAGGCGACGTCGACGCGCGGGGACACCGCGATGGGCCAAGCGTCCGGCGGAGATCCACCTACAGGAGCAAACCCCATTGAACCCGCGAATGAGGCGATTAGTTCCCGATCGTGAGGAACCGTCACACGCCTGAGCGAGCCGGTTTCGCAGCCGGGTTTGCACAGGAACTTTGTATCGCGCATCATGCGTTTACGCCCGACGCACCAAAAACTTCATGGCGGGCGCCATGCTCTACTTCGCCTGTCGCTCCCGGATAGAGATCATGTGCGGCAGATCATAGGTGCGAAGCAGTGTCATTCGAGAGCCGAAGGCACGAATCATCCGATTTCTAGGCAACTTTTGGACGCTGTCCGTGACGAGACCGCACATGACTCAGACCACTGCCGTACGACCAGGAGAGCGGACACCACCCAAGTCTCTCGCTCGATCGGCAAGCCTCGCGCTTGTCAGGATAAGTAAGTGAGCTCGGATCGCGAACAAGAGCGACTCACTCCCGAGAGTGCCCTGCAGCAGGACGACGTACGTGCCTTGGGGGTCGCCAAGGAGCGCGCGGAGGCCGAGTTGCTGTCCGCGCAAGCGGCTCTCAAGCGCAAGACCCAAGAGCTCGAACAGTCGCTCGCCATGATGCGCGCGGCGTTCGACGCGACCGCGGACGGAATCATCGCGACGAATTCCAACGGGCGGATCACGAGCCTCAACGAACAGTACCTGAAGATGTTTCGCGTCGACCGGCAGCTCGTCATGGGACAGGATCATCGCCGGGTCGTCGCCCACCTCAGCGCACAATTGGAAGACCCGACGGCATACCGCGCGCGCATCGACGAGATCTACCGATCCTCTCCGCTCGAAACCTTCGATGAGCTGCGCATGCGAGACGGACGCGTATACGAGCGCCTGTCGAGGGTGCAGCTCGTCAACGAGCAGCAGGTCGGCCGCGTCTGGAGCTTTCGCGATGTCACCGCGCACGTGCAGGCGCAAGAGCAGTTGCCCACCTTGAACCAACGACTCGGGCGTCGCGTGGAAGAGCGCACTGATGCGCTGCGCAAGACCGAGCAGCAGTTCCTCCAGCTCGTGCTCGGAGTCGAGGACGTCGCGATCTACATGATCGACACCTCGGGACACGTAAGCGCCTGGAATCCCGGCGCCGAGCGCATCAAGGGCTATACGAGCGACGAGATCATCGGCAAGCACGTCTCGATCTTCTACACGGACGAGGATCGAGCGAACGGCGCACCGGAGAAGGCGCTCGCGATCGCCGCGAGCGAGGGCAAATACGAAACGGAAGCGTGGCGAGTTCGCAAGGACGGCACGCGCTTCTGGGCAAGCGTGCTGATCGATGTGATTCGCGACGGGAGCGGCCGGGTGCTCGGGTACGCGAAGATCACGCGCGATATGACCGAGTGGCGCGCGATGCAGGAGCAATTGCATCAAGCGCAGAAGATGGAAGCGATCGGGCAGCTCACCGGCGGCGTCGCGCACGACTTCAACAATCTGCTCACCGTCATTCTCGGGAACATGGAAACGATCTCGCGCCTCGCACCGCCGCAGGACGGCCGGTTGAAGCGCGCCGTCGATCAGGCGACGCGCGGAGCGCAGCGCGCCGCGACGCTGACGCAACAGCTGCTCGCCTTCTCGCGTCGACAGCCTCTCAATCCGAAACCGACCGAGGTCAATCGCCTCGTGAGCGGCATCTCGGAGCTGATTCGTCGGACGCTCAACGAGAACATCGCGATCGAAACCGTGCTCGGTGCGGGCGTGTGGCGCATCGAGATCGATGCGCATCAACTCGAAAGCGCGCTGCTCAATCTCGCGGTCAACGCGCGCGATGCCATGCGCAGCGGCGGCAAGCTCACGCTCGAGACGGCGAACGCACACTTGGACGACCGCTACGCCGCCAACTATGCGGAGATCGAGCCCGGCCAATATGTCGTGATCTGCGTGAGCGACACCGGCAGCGGCATGAGCAAGGACGTGCTCGCACGCGCATTCGATCCGTTCTTCACGACGAAGCCCATCGGCGAGGGCACCGGTCTCGGTTTGAGCCAGGTGTATGGTTTCGTCAAACAATCCGGCGGCCACATCAAGCTGTACAGCGAGATCGGCGAAGGTACGACCGTCAAGATCTACCTGCCGCGCTACATCGGCAATCACGAGGAGATCGAGGTCGAGGCGCAGCCGATCGTGCCGCAGGGCGACCCGAACGAGGTCATTCTCGTCGTCGAGGACGATGAGGACGTGCGCCGGTTCAGCTCCGACAGCCTGCGCGAGCTCGGTTTTGCGGTGCTCGAAGCGCACGACGGCCCATCGGCGCTGCGCATGCTCGACGTGCATCCCGAAGTGAACCTAGTGTTCACCGACGTGGGGCTGCCGGGCATCAACGGGCGCGAGCTCGTCGATGCGGCGCGCGCCCGCCACCCGCACTTGAAGGTGCTGTTCACATCGGGCTACGCGCGCAACGCGATCGTGCATCAAGGGCGCCTCGATCAAGGCGTCCAGTTGCTGACGAAGCCTTTCACCAGGGCGCAGCTAGCGGCTCGCATTCGCGACGTGCTCGACGCGAAATCCGAGCGCTCGGGCGACGGCAGAGTCGCGCTCGTCGTCGAGGACGAACCGCTCGTGCGGTTGTTCCTCGTGCAGACCATCGAGCAGTTCGGCTACGAGGTTTTGGAGGCGGCGACGGCGAAACAAGCGCGAGAAGAGCTGGACGCGCGCACGGACGTCGACGTCGTGTTCATCGACATCGGATTGCCCGACGGTAACGGTGCGGATCTCGCCGCCTCCTTCAGCTCGAAGCGGCGCGGGCTGCGCATCATCCTCGCGAGCGGCTACAGCCAGTCGACCTACGAGATCACGAACGAGAACCCGAACATGCGCTTCGTGAACAAACCGTTCGATGCGAATTCCATTCGCGCGGTTCTTGCGGAAGTCGAAGGGGCGCACGCGTAGACGCGTCTGCGCGTGACTATAGTCGGCCAAAGAAACTTAACCCCCTTTCGCTCTCTCGATCGCGGCATCGCTTTCCGCTTCCAATCTGAACACGAGCATCGAGCGGCCGGTCACGGCGTACTCATCGCCCGTGGTGAAGTTGACCTTGCCGCGCTCCGCGAGATCCTGCGGGTTGTTCGTGTCGATGAGCAGCAACCAGCGCGCATCCGCGCCCTCCTCTCCCGGAAGCACGAAATTCAAGACGTCGTGGTAGGCATTGAAGACGAGCAGGATCGTCGCGTCGTGGCCGCGCTGCCGAATGCCCGAGGTCTGTGCGCGACCGTCGAGCAGCATGCCGAAGCACAATGCGCTCTCGTCGTCCCAGTGCTCGACTTGCATCTCGACGCCGGCGGGATTGAGCCAAGTGATCTCCTTGAGCCCGATACGCTCGTTCATTTCGGCGGAGAGGAATCGGTTGCGCCTTAGAATCGGGTAAGCCGCGCGCAACTCAGTGAGCTGCCGAGCGAACCGCACGAGCGCCGCATTCTCCTCGGCGAGCCGCCAATCGACCCAGCTGATCTCGTTGTCTTGGCAGTAGGCATTGTTGTTGCCCCGCTGCGTGCGCGCGAACTCATCGCCCGCGAGCAGCATCGGCGTGCCTTGGGACAAGAGCAGCGTCGCGAGGAAGTTGCGCACCTGACGGCCGCGCAGCTCCAGAACATCGGGATCGTCCGTCGGACCTTCGACGCCACAGTTCCACGAGCGATTGTCGGACGTTCCATCGTTGTTGTCTTCGCCGTTCGCCTCGTTGTGCCGCTCGTTGTAGCTCACGAGGTCGTTGAGCGTGAAACCATCGTGCGCAGTCACGAAGTTCACGCTGGCGTAAGGTCGGCGCCCGTAACGATTGAAGATGTCCGCAGAGCCGTACAAGCGCGGCGCGACCTCGGCGACCGTCGCCTCGCCGCGCCAGAAATCGCGAACGGTGTCGCGATACTTATCGTTCCACTCCGCCCAGCCCGGCGGGAATTCGCCGACCTGGTAGCCGCCCGGACCGCAGTCCCACGGCTCGGCGATCAGCTTCACCGTGTTCAGCACGGGATCTTGCGAGCAGGCCTTCAGGAAGCCGCTCTGACTCGTGAATCCCTTCGCCTCCCGCGCGAGAATCGTGCCGAGATCGAAGCGAAAGCCGTCGACGTGCATCTCCTGCACCCAGTAGCGCAAGCTGTCCGTCACCATTTGTATGACGCGCGGATGGCTCAGATTAAGTGTGTTGCCCGTTCCGGTATCGTTGATGTAGTAGCGCTTCTGCTCGGGGATCAACCGATAGTAGGAAGCATTGTCGATTCCCTTGTAGCAAAGCGTCGCGCCGCGCTCGTTGCCTTCCGCCGTGTGGTTGTAGACGACGTCGAGAATCACCTCGAGCCCCGCGTCGTGCAATCGTGCAACCATCTCCTTGAACTCTTGGACCCCGCGCAGCGGATCGGCGAAGTAGCGCGGGTCGGCGGCAAAGAACGCGATGGAGTTGTAGCCCCAATAGTTCGTCAGTCCCTTCTCGAGCAGATGACTGTCGTTCAGGAACATGTGCACGGGCATGAGCTCGACCGTCGTGACGCCGAGCGACTTGATGTATTGCACGACGGCGGGATTCGCGAGCCCGGCGAACGTGCCGCGCAGACGCTCGGGCACTCGCGGATGAAGCTTCGTGAAGCCCCGCACATGCGTCTCGTAAATGACGGTGCGGTCCCAAGACACGAGCGGCTTGCCGCTTTGTTTCCAATCGAAGCCCGGATCCACGACCACGCACTTGGGCACGAACGGTGCGCTGTCGCGCTCATCGAAGGTGAGATCCTCTCCGTCGGCGCCGATCGTGTAGCCGAAGCAAGCATGATCCCAGCGCAGCTCGCCGATGAGCTCGCGCGCGTACGGGTCGAGCAACAGTTTGTTGGGGTTGAATCGATGCCCTTCCTCCGGCTCGTACGGCCCGTGCACGCGGTAACCGTAAACCGTCCCGGGACCGATGCCCGTCAAATAGCCGTGCCAAATCTCGTCGGTATA
>JAAYXG010000212.1 GCA_012516015.1 Lysobacteraceae bacterium
GCTCCGCGTACCAGCACTCCGATGTCACTCGCATCCGCGAAGTCCGCCGCTATGTCGCGGGCAAGATGCGACGTCTGCAATGACCGGCTATGTCGCGCTCTCCTGGATCTTTAGGATTTCCGTTTAGCTCCTCAATGAGGGATGAACATGCAGGATGATCGAAAGGCAACCGGCAGGCATCCGATCGACGAGCCGATAAGCTCCTCGCGCCGCAGCTTCATACAAGGCGCCGCACTCGGGGCTGCCTCGTTCATGATCGTTCCTCGGCACGTGCTCGGCGGGCCTGGTCATACGCCGCCGAGCGATCTGGTGAACATCGCCGGTATCGGCGTGGGCGGCATCGGGCGAGCGAACCTGGCCGCGCTCAGCACGCAGAATCTCGTTGCGCTGTGTGACGTGGATTGGCGCTATGTCGCGACGCGCTATGGGCAAATCCCCGAGCAAATTCGGGAAATGGCGGATCGCATCCAGAAATCGACGAGCCCCGAGGAGTCGAGCCGCCTGCAGGCGCAGATCGAGAACCTGCAACGGCTCGAGGCGAAAGCGAAGGAGGCGCACCGCTACACGGATTTCCGCGAGATGCTCGAGAAGCAATACGACATCGACGCCGTCGCCATCGGCACGCCCGACCACACCCATGCCGTGATCGCCCTTGCAGCGATGTCGCTCGGCAAACACGTGTATCTGCAGAAGCCGCTCGCGTGGTCCGTGGAAGAATGTCGACGCCTCGCACAGCGCGCCGCGGAGACGAAGGTCGTCACGCAAATGGGCAATCAAGGTCATTCCTCGGACGATGCGCGGCTCGTCAACGAATACATCGCAGCCGGCACGATCGGTGAGGTCACCGAAGTACACGTCTGGACAAATCGACCCTTGGCGTATTGGCCGCAAGGCATTCCGCGGCCCAATCAGCCGCTATCGAGCGAGCAGCCTCTGGGCTGGGACATGAACGGCATCCTGCAGCGAATGAGCGCTTCGATGGACTCGTACACGGTTCCATCGGATCTCGCATGGGATCTCTTCCTTGGGCCCGCGATGCCGGTCGACTATCACCCGATCTATCACCCCTTCAATTGGCGCGGATGGGTCGACTTCGGCGTGGGCGCCATCGGCGACATGGGCGCACATCTGATCGACCATCCCTATTGGGCGCTCGACCTCGGCTACCCGACCTCCGTCGAAACACAATCGACGCCATACAATCGTCAGTCATACCCAATGGCGACGATCACGTACTACGAGTTCCCGCGCAAAGGATCGCGCCGCGCCTTGCCGCTCACTTGGTACGACGGTGGCCTCCTGCCCCCGAAGCCGGAAGAGCTCGGCGATGCGGAGCTCGACAAGGGCGGCGGCGTGCTCTACATCGGCACGAAGGGTAAGTTGCTGCATGACACGTATGGCTACAACCCGCGCCTGCTGCCGCAATCGTTGCACGAGCGCACACGCACGCCGCCCCAACGTTACCCGCGCGTCGGGACAAGCCACGAGATGAATTGGATCGAAGCGATTCGCGGCAACGCCCATGCGACATCGCCATTCGAGTACGCGGCGCCGCTCACCGAAGTCATGCTGCTCGGCA
>JAAYXG010000213.1 GCA_012516015.1 Lysobacteraceae bacterium
GCGCGCAGTCGGAACATTTCTTCGAAGTCGCGGAAAGGCTCCCATCGTGTGATGTTCATAAACGTCCTCCTTTCAGATTTGAACGCGTTTTCGATTCAACGCAACGATCAGTTTTCACATTCGGACGCGCTGCTTCCATTCGTGGAAGGCACTAGGTCCTACGGGGTTCATCGTCGGAGCGACGCATACGGAACGTCGCTTATCGAATCGGGGCTCGATGCGCACATGATGCAGCCCTCTCGCGTATTCGCGGTTCTGGAGGTTGCGAATCAACACGCTCACGCTTCGCAAAGATCCTTCGCGTGTGCCGCTTCATGAGTGTAGGAGAAGCGCAGCAACGGTCGGTGCAGCGCATCGAGCAGACGCGCGAACAAGCGAAACTCAAAGCCGGCGATTGGCCCACGGGCGGTGGGCGGTTTCAGCTCGGCATCTGATCGACTTCCTCCGCAAGCGCGTGCTGCCGTGCCGACACCTTGGTCGGCGGCTGCGCAACGTGCTCCAGCACGCGCAGCGGGACGGGTAAGGTCGCGAGCTGTTCCGCACAGTAGCAGCGCACTTCGCTCAGGGCGGGCGGCGTGCAGGTTCGTCGCCCGAACACCATCACCTCTTGCAACAGCGGCTTACCTTCGATCGGCTCATCCGAACAGCCGATGACATCCCGTGCGATGCGCCCGTGCGGATCGAGCTGACGATAGACCTGCCGAGGACCGGGGTAGCTCTCCTTCCATTGAGAGCGCTTACGGCGCGGACGGCCGGCGTATTGATGCAGCTTGTAGGCGCAATCGAGTGCGGGCGCATCCTCGGAAACCGCCAAGCGCGTGCCGATGCAATATGCGTCGATCGGCGCGCGCGCGGCTTGCAGCGCTTCGACCGCGTACTCGTCCAGGTTTCCGCTCGCGAAGATGCGTACGTCTTCGCAGCCGTTCTCATCGAGTATTTCGCGCACGCGTCGTGCCTCGATGACGAGGTCGCCGCTGTCGATGCGTACGCCTTTGACGAGAACGCCTTGCTGACGAAGCTCGCGCGCGAGGCGTGCCGCGCGCGCGGCTCCACGGCTCATGTCGTACGTATCGATCAGGAGCACGAGATCCCTTGCTTGATACGAGGCGAAGTTCCGCAATGCGTGCGTCTCGAGGTCATGGGCCAGGACGAACGAATGCGCCATCGTATTCAGCACCGGGATACCGAACCTGCGCGCCGCCTCGGCTGTCGCCGTCCCATCGAACCCCGCGATGTAGCTCGCACGGCTCGCCAAGCACGCGGCCTCCGCCCCATGGGCGCGCCGCATGCCGAAGTCGATCAACTCGGCCGAAGGTGCGGCGAGACGAATGCGCGCCGCTTTCGAAGCGATCATTGTCTGATAGTGCAGCAGGTTGACGATGCGGCTCTCGACGATCTGCGCCTCGGGCAACGGGGCCTCGACGCGAAGGACCGGCTCGCTCGCAAAGAACACCGTTCCCTCCGGGATCGCGAACACGTGCCCGGTGAAACGGAAGCTCTCGAGCCGCTCGAGGAACTCGGGACTGAAGCGCTCGGTGCGTCGCAGCCAATCGATCTCATCCGCGCCGAAGGAAAGCGACTCGAGATAGTCGAGCACCTGCTCCAATCCGGCCGCGACGAGGAAGTTGCGCGTATCGGGAAGCCGTCTGACGAAGAACTCGAAAACGGCGACTTCCTCCATGCCGAGGCGGTAATAGGCATCGGCCATCGTGAACTGATAGTAATCGCTCAGCAGCGCCGAAGTGTCGCACCTGCCGCTCGACTCGCTCACATGACACCTCCTATCTGCCGGGGACGATCAGCCGTTCGAATTCGCAGGCGGGCATTCGTGGGCATGCGCCGCCACTACGCAACTATCCGCATCCAGACCGTGCTCTCCAATTAGGGACAATCGTGAGTGGCGCACGGGAATCACGGAACCTGCGGTGCCCGAAGACCAGGCAGGTTGGTGTATGGTTCGTACAGCTTAGTATCGTTGCACCGTACACGAGGAGAGCGCCATGCTACGCGAATACGTGTTTCGCGGAGAGCGCAAGCCGTACGCCCCGGATCCCGAGGAGCTGCGCGCGCGCGAGGAGGCACGGCGGGAAGCCGAGCAGCTCGTCAATCTGGAGCCGGAGCTAGAGGAGATTGTCCCGGATGCGGAGATCGCGGCAAAAATCAGCGATTACCAAACCGGCGGCTGGTACTCGTACGGTGCCGAGGCGACGATCGCACGCGCAGACCAGAAGCTCACGGCAGCGCCGCACGCGGATCGATAGAATCACCTGACATAGGCGAGGCCGGCCGTCGTTCCGTCAGCCGTGCAGTTTCTACATCCTCGCTTCGCACCATTGCTGTCCGGGTAAAATCATGCAGAAACCGAGCGGGCCCAGAGAATCGCAGGCAACCGTGCGCTTTGAATTTGGAAAGACTCAATATCTGGTCGCCCCGGCGTAGGCCGGGATCCAAGCCGAAAGCGGCGCGCCAGGTGCGCAAATGCCTGGACTGCGGCCTTCGCCGGAGCGACGAGGATAGGTATCGCATTGTCCCCGGACAGCAATGCGCGAAGGCGAGGATCCTGATCATGCCTTGATGCGCCTCGTCACGCGGATCCGCAGGCTTCAGCGCTGTCAAGAGATACTCTGCAAGGATGAGCTTGCATTACCGATTCCAACAATCCTCCTGAAAGCCAGGCGGGCACGTGTCTCCGGGTTTGAAGCGACGCAGAATCGCATGCGCTTCGAGAAATCCCGGGGCTTCCATGCTCCCGCTTCCACTTTCACCTATCCACAGGTCCAATCCTTCTGCCACCTCGTCGACGACGTTGCGGAAGGCATCGCCGCCATGCGCCTCAGCAGCGCTCATCGGATACTCCGCCTTGAGCTCACAATACAGCGTCCTGCAATCGACGCTCGTCAGTGTGAAGCGCCGCCCGAGAGGATGCGCTGCGATGCCCTGACGCAGCGATTGCTCCATCACCGCCGACCACAGTGGATCCTTGGGCTCTGCTTTCAAGTCAGCATACTTGAGCTGTGCACTACGCTCCAGGAGCGTCATGGCGACGCGTTCGAGATTAGAATCATCGACCTCGATGCACTCGCCGACTTGCGATCTAGATGAGCCGTCCGGACTCACGGTAGCGATTGCTCGTGGTTGCGAAGACGCCTCGTCGGCAACAAATGGATGCACATCTGATCGCGCATCGTGAGCCGCAACGCTCCGCAACGACGCGCTCGGATCGGATGAGCCGCGTGCGATCCATGCGCTGCCAGCGGCATACACCAGCGCCCCGCACATCAAGCCAGCAATGAAAGCTCGCATACGATGCTCCGACGATCTTGTTCTAGCCGTGCCTCGATATTGAACCGACCGCCGTTACGCGTCCATTGGGAAGACACTGAGCCGCCCGCTGTCGATAGATAATCAGATTGGGTATGGGGCATGAGGCGTGGGTAAGAGAGAGAACAATTCTTAGCTACACGCGAACCGGGCCCGACGAATCTCGTCTCGTTCTTGCCCTATCCCCAAGCCCCAAGCCCCGAGTCCCGCGCCGAGCCCCAAGTCCAATCGCAAGTGTGCGTAGGGCGCGCCTGCCTCGAGCAGCTATACTCACCGGAGCTTCATTCCATGATGGGGTCTCCGAAAACCATTGAGCCGCTACGACACGACGCTGACGAAGCTCACACCGCCTCGCCTCGAGGGCGTATACGAGCGCCGGCGTCTATATAACGAGTTGGACCGACTGAAGCGGAGTCCGATCACGTGGGTCGCAGCGCCGGCGGGCTCAGGCAAGACAACGCTGGTCGCAAGCTATCTCGCGGCTCGCAAGCTCCCGTGCGTGTGGTATCGGATCGACAGCGGCGATGACGATCCTGCCAGCTTCTTTCATCATCTCGCGCTCGCAGTCAAGAAACGCCAACCTCGCACGAGACGCCCGCTGCCTTCTCTGCGGCCGGAGCACGCCGGCGATTTAGTCGCCTTCGCGCGCAACTTCTTCCGCGAGGTCGGCCGCCGCCTTCAAGCACCTTACGTTCTCGTGTTCGACGACCTGCAGGAAGTCAGCGAGAAGCGGCCGCTGAACGAGCTCCTGTGCGCCGGGCTCACGGAGCTTGCTGCGTGCATTCGCGTCGTGCTCGTGAGCCGCGCCGAGCCTCCCCGGGCGTTCGCTCGCTTGCGGGCCAATCGGTCGCTCGCGTGTCTCGACGGATGCAAGTTGAAACTGCACGAACAGGAATCGCGAGCGGTGGCGCGCTCGTTGGGCGTGCACAAATCGAGGCTGCCGCACGTCTCACAGCTGCATCGCCAAGTCGAAGGCTGGATGGCAGGCCTGATCCTACTGCTGGA
>JAAYXG010000024.1 GCA_012516015.1 Lysobacteraceae bacterium
GCGAATCTCATCCGCCAGGGCAAGCTCGACCAGCTCGAGAACACGATGCAAAGCGGCGCCCAGTACGGCATGCGGCTCATGGACTCGGCGATCCAAGAATTGCTCGAGAAGGGCATCATCTCCGGCAAAGAGGCGTACAAGAAGGCGATCAACAAGGCGAAATTCGAGCAATACAAGGATATCGGGTGACGGGTAAGGCAGGCCCCATAGTCGAAGCCCTTCTTGTCCGCCGCACGTCTCAACTACTTCCCTCTCACGCATCACCGTCATCACTGCGGGCCGTGCCATAATTCGGCTTTCCCAGCCGCCGAATACCAATGACCGCCCGCCATCTTTTCGTCACGACCGCCCTGCCTTACGCGAACGGCCCGTTCCACATCGGCCACATCATGGAGTACATCCAGGCCGACATCTGGGTGCGCTTCCAACGCATGCTGGGCAATCGCGTGCATTTCGTCTGCGCCGACGATGCGCACGGCGCGCCGATCATGCTCAAGGCGGAAGCGGAAGGCATCGAGCCCGAAGAGCTCGTCGCGCGGATCGCTGCAGACCGTCCGCAGTATCTACAAGGCTTTGCCATCTCGTTCGATCATTGGCACTCGACGCACTCGCCCGAGAACGTCGAGCTATCGACGGATATTTATCGCAAGCTCAAGGCGGCGGGCTTCATCTATGTGACGCCGGTCGAGCAATTCTTCGATCCGGTCAAACAGATGTTCCTGCCGGATCGATACGTCAAGGGCGAATGCCCGAACTGCCACGCCAAAGATCAGTACGGCGATGCGTGCGAAGTCTGCAGCACCGTGTACGCCGCAACCGACCTCATCGATCCGTATTCGACGATCTCGGGCGCAACGCCCGTGCGCAAGACGTCGGACCATTTCTTCTTCAGACTCTCCGACCCGCGCTGCGTCGAGTTCCTGAACGAATGGCTGAGCACGCCGGGCCGATTGCAGCCGGCGGTTGCGAACAAGGCGCGCGAATGGCTCAAGGGTCAAGGCGATCAGTCGCTCAGCGACTGGGACATCTCGCGCGATGCACCGTACTTCGGCATTCCGATCCCCGATGCGCCGGGTAAGTTCTTTTATGTGTGGCTGGATGCACCCGTCGGCTACCTGGCTTCGCTCAAGCATTACTTCGACAGCGGCAAGGCGCGCGCCAACGGCGAGACGCGCAGCTTCGATGAGTTCCTTGCCTCGCCCGAAGTCGAACAAATCCATTTCATCGGCAAGGACATCATCTACTTCCATACGCTCTTCTGGCCCGCGATGTTGAAGTTCGCCGAGCGCAAGGTGCCGGATCACGTCTACGTGCACGGCTTCATCACGGTGTCCGGGGCGAAGATGTCGAAGTCGCGCGGCACCGGCATCAGCCCGCTGCGCTATCTCGAGATCGGCATGAACGCCGAGTGGCTCCGCTACTATCTCGCGGCGAAACTCAATGCGAACGTCGAGGATCTCGACTTCAACCCGGACGACTTCGTCGCGCGTGTCAACAGCGACCTCGTCGGCAAGTACGTGAATATCGCGAGCCGCGCCGCCGGCTTCATCACGAAGCGATTCGAGGGCCGCGTGCTCGCCGTCGACACGAATCGCGACGTCGCGACCGCGAAATGGGCCGTGCGTGCTCGCGAGCGGGAGCCGCGCATTCGCGAATACTACGAAGCGCGTGAATTCGGCAAGGCCGTGCGCGAGATCATGGAGCTCGCCGACGAGATGAACGCGGCGATCGATCGGGAGAAGCCCTGGGAGATGGCGAAGGACGCGGCGCAAGCGGAGCGCTTGCACCAAGTGTGTTCGGATTGCATCCACGCATTCCGCCGCTTGACGCTCTATCTCGCGCCGATCCTGCCCCGCACCGCCGAGCGCGCGGCGGGACTGCTGGGCCTGTCGCTGCCGCTCCGGTGGGCGCAGTTGGACGAGGACGGCGCCGCAACGATCAAACCGTACCAAC
>JAAYXG010000214.1 GCA_012516015.1 Lysobacteraceae bacterium
AGGTCATTCAGATGCCCCGCACCTTGAGCGAGAACGAGCTCGAGGGCCAGGTCGAGATGCAGGCCGATCAATACATTCCCTTCCCGATGGAAGAGGTGAGCTTCGATTTCGAGGTGATCGGGCCTTCCGAGAAGGATCCCGAGATGATCGACGTGCTCCTCGTTGCCACGCGATCGGAGAATGTCGAGCAACGTGTCGCGGCCTGCTCCGCCGCGGGGCTCACGGCGAAGATCGTGGACGTCGAGGCTTTCGCGCTCGAGAACGCCTGCCGGTTGTTGACTCATCAAATGCCCGACGGCGGCCTCGGTCGCGTCATCGCAGTCGTCGATTTCGGCGCGAGCAGCACGACGTTCAGCGTGCTGCGCGATCTGAAAGTGATCTATACGCGAGACTTTGCCTTCGGTGGGCAGCAGCTGACGGAAGAAGTGATGCGCACGTACGGCCTCAGCATGGAAGAAGCTGGGCGGGCCAAGAAGGAAGGTGGGCTGCCAGGCAACTACGAGACCGAAGTGCTCGGACCGTTCATCGACGACATGTGTCAGCAGGTGAGCCGCTCGCTGCAGTTCTTCCTCGCATCGGGCGCGGGGCGCGAGCAGCCCGAGCAAATCCTGATCTGCGGCGGCTGCGCAAACATCGCGGGCGCCGCTGAGATGATTCAGAGCCGAGTCGGCATCGAAGCGCAGCGCGGCGATCCGCTCGGTCAGATGAAGGTCAGCCAAAAGGCCAAAGCCCAAGCGGTGAAGAAGGATGCGACGGCGTTGCTGACCGCCTGCGGTCTGGCATTGAGGAGCTTCGACTGACATGCCGAGAATCAACCTACTTCCGTGGCGAGAAGCCGAACGCAAGCGCCGCCGTCAGGAGTTCGGCGTCGGTGCCGTCGGGGCTTTGGTGCTCGCCGGCCTGATCGCCTTCGTCATCAATTGGCAGATGCAAAGCGCGATCGACCATCAGAACAGTCGCAACGCATATCTCAAGGGCGAGATCGCGGCGCTCGATAAGCAAATCACTGAGATTCTGGATCTCGAGCAGCAGAAGCAGCGCCTCATCGCGCGTATGCAGGTCATCGAGCAGCTCGAGCGCAGCCGTCCCGAAATCGTGCACGTGTTCGATCAGCTCGTCCGCACGCTCCCCGATGGGGTTTATCTCACCGAGATCAAGCAGACAGATCGGCGCATTCAGCTCAAGGGTATGGCTCAGTCGAGCACGCGCGTCGCTTCGTACATGCGCAATCTCGACTCATCGGAATGGCTCGGCGACCCTGCGCTCCACATTCTCGAGACGAAAGGGGCCACGGACGCGGGCTCGGAATTCACATTGAACGTCGTGCAAGAAAATCCGCTGCTGCCGAAGACGGAAGCCGTGGCCTCAACGGGTGGTTCGCAATGAGCAACTTCCTCGAGCAAATGAGAGAGCTGGATCCGAACGATCCAGGCCGATGGCCATTGCCGTTCCGGCTCGGCGCCACTGCCGTGATCTTCCTCGTCGCAGTCGCACTGCTCGGTTACATGCTTGCATGGAAGCCGAAGAAGCCGGACCTCGATGCGGCGAAGGCCGAGGAGCAGCAGCTCTTGGGCACGCTTGAGCAGAAGGCTCGGAAAGCGGCGAACCTCGATGCGTACAAGGCGCAGCTCGCCGAGATCGAGCAGTCGTTCGGCGCCATGCTGCGAAAGCTTCCCAACAAAACCGAAGTCCCGAGCTTGCTCACCGACATTTCGCAGCAGGGTTCCGGTGCGGGGCTCGATCAGAAGCTGTTTCAGCCGAGCGCTCAGGTGAACAAGGACTTCTACGCGGAGCTGCCGATCAAGATGCGGCTCACCGGAAGCTTTCACGCGATCGGGGCATTCGTAAGTGGGATCGCGGCGCTGCCTCGCATCGTGACGCTGCATGACGTGCAGATCAAGCCTGTCGACACGAGCAGCACCGATCAACTTCAGCTCGACGTGACTGCAAAAACATATCGCTATCTGGACGAGGAAGAGCAGACCTAATCGGCGTGCGCCTACTCACATTTGACGAGCCCTTCTAAGCCATGCTTCACAAGAGACCGACACCGTTCGCGATCGCATTGCTGCTGCTCCTCGGCGGCTGTGCGAGCGATATGGAACAGCTGCAGCAGCAAGTTGCGGCGATCAAGGCGAAGCCCGGCGAGCGCATCGAGCCGCTCCCCGAGATCAAGCCGTACGAGTCGTTTACCTATCAGGCGAGCTCGTTACGCTCCCCGTTCGTGCCGAGCGCACCGGCGCGCGGCGACATCGCGAGCGCCGTTCGGCCCGACATCAAGCGTCCGCGCGAATTCCTGGAGCAATTCCCGCTCGACACGATGCGCATGGTCGGCACCTTGCAGCTGCAAGGGCGCAACTACGGCCTCGTACAAGGCAAGGATGGGCTCGTGCATCGCGTGCTACCCGGGAACTACATGGGGCAGAACGACGGGCGCATCGTCAGCATTACGAACACCAGAATATCAATCATCGAGATCGTGCCTGATGGTCTCGGCGGATACATCGAGCGGCCAGCGGCGCTGGCGCTGACAGAGTGATCCCAGGGAGAAAGCAAGAATGTCGTGCTCAATAATCGCGAAGCCTGTGACTCGATTGCGTAACGGGCATGCCCCGTGGATCCAGCGGATCGCATTCCTATTCGTCACGGCTTTTCTGGGAGCCCAGGCCGCCTATGCACAGGGCACGAACCGGCTGGAAAGCATCGACACGAGCGTGCTTTCGGGCAATAACGTGCAAATCACGCTGCGCCTGAGCGACGAGGCGCCCACCCCGTTGACGTTTACCGTCGACAACCCGGCGCGCATTGCGCTCGATCTCCCGAACACCGCCGTCGCCATGTCCTCTCGTCGTGTGGACGTGAAACAAGGCGTCGTCGACACCGTGAACGTTGCGGAAGCGAACGGACGGACTCGCGTCGTGCTGAACGTTGACAACCTCGTGCCGTATGAAACCGAAGTGCGCGGCAACACGATTGTGGTCACGGTGGGTGCCGGTGCGAGCACGGCGGCTGGCCAGGCGGCCGCGGCGAGGACTGCCGCTGCGCCTGCGGCGCGCGCGCCAGCGGGCGGTGCCGGCGCCAATACGGTCCGGAACATCGATTTTCGCCGCGGTGCCGACAGATCGGGCCGCATCATCGTCGAGCTCTCCAACGCGCGTGTTCCCGCCGATCTTCGTCAGGAAGGCGGTCGCGTCGTCGTGAACTTCGCGAAGACGGGCTTGCCCGAAGCCCTCTTGCAGCGCCTCGACGTCACGGACTTCGCTACGCCCGTGACAACCGTAGATGCGGTGCGTGTTGCCGATGGAGCGCGACTCGTCATCGCCGCCTCGGGCGACTATGAGCAGCTCGCGTATCAGTCGGACAACATTTACACAATCGAGATCAAGCCGGTCGTGAAGCTGCCGCCCGAGCTTCAGGAGCAGCGCGAGTACACGGGCGAGCGCCTGACGCTCAACTTCCAGGACATTGAAACCCGCGCGGTGCTCCAGCTTCTCGCCGACACGAGCGGCCAGAACATGGTCATCAGCGATTCGGTCGGCGGCAACGTGACGCTGCGTCTGCAGAACGTACCCTGGGATCAGGCGCTCGACATCGTCATGCGCACGAAGGGTCTCGACATGCGTCGCGATGGCAACGTCATGTATATCGCCCCCGCTGCGGAGATCGCGGCTCGCGAGCGAGAGCTATTATCTGCCCGCGCCCAAGCGCAGGAGCTTGCTCCGCTGCGCACGGAGTACCTACAGGTGAACTACGCCAAGGCGAGCGATTTGGCCGCCTTGATCAAGTCCGGCGCCAACAACTCGTTGCTTTCCGAGCGCGGCAGCGTTGCGATCGACGAGCGCACCAACACACTGTTGTTGCAAGACACGTCGGAGCGCCTAGCCGATATCCGTCGCCTCGTGTCTACGCTCGACATCCCGGTTCGCCAAGTGATGATCGAGGCGCGGATCGTGATCGTGAACGATGACTTCAGTCGCGACATAGGCGTTCGATTCGGTGTGAATGCCACGACGACGGATGTTGGTGGAAGCGATGGCCAAGGGTTCATTGGCCCTCGTGCGCCCACGCCTCCGGACGGCGCGGGACTTTTCCCAGGCGCGAACGCCCCCGGTGGTCCCTTAGCAATTGGCGAACCCGATTCTCGCTACATGGTCAATCTTCCCGTTACGAACCCGGCGGGATCGTTGGCGCTGACGTTGCTCGACTCCGACTTTATCGTCGATCTCGAGCTTTCCGCCGCCCAAGCAGAAGGTCGAGGCGAGATCGTCTCCACACCGCGCTTGATCACGGCGAACCAGCGCGAGGCCACGATCGAGCAGGGTGTGGAGATTCCGTACCAGGAATCGTCCTCGAGCGGTGCAACGACGACTCAGTTCAAGAAGGCGGTGCTGAGCCTCAGAGTGACTCCGCAAATTACGCCGGACAACCGAGTGATCCTCGACCTGACGGTGTCGAAGGATAGCGTCGGCGAACTCGTCGCGAGCGCGACGGGCGGTTTCGTCCCGAGCATCGACACCCGGGAGATCGTGACGCAAGTGCTCGTCAACGATGGTCAGACCGTGGTTCTCGGCGGCATTCTCGAGACGGAACGCCGCGATGCGGAGAACAAAGTTCCCTTGTTGGGCGATGTTCCCGTTCTCGGCCGCCTGTTCAAGCAGACGAGCACGTCTGATGACAAGAGAGAGCTCTTGATCTTCGTCACGCCGCGCATTCTGCGGGAGGGTGCGAACCTGTACTGACAGGTCGCTCGGAGATCTCAATGAAAGCGGCCGCCTCCGGGCGGCCGCTTTCGTTTATAGTGCGTGCAATTCATGAGCCAGTCCTCGCGCACTCCCAACATTTTCCTGATCGGCCCCATGGGCTCGGGAAAGACAGCGGTTGGCCGCCAGCTCGCGCGACTCCTGCGACTGGACTTCTACGACAGCGATGCTGAGATCGAGCACCGCACTGGCGTAGATATCCCCTACATCTTCGAAAAGGAAGGCGAATCCGGGTTCAGGGAGCGAGAGCGCGAGGTCATCGACGCGTTGACACGCCTGCCCAGTGTCGTCGTGGCCACCGGCGGAGGCGCCGTCCTGCTGCCGGAGAACCGCGATCGTTTGGCCGCCCGCGGGTGTGTCGTCTATCTCCACACCAGCATCGAGCAACAGCTCGAGCGTACTCGACATGGCAGACAGCGTCCCTTGCTGTACACGAAAGATCCCGAAGCCAAGCTGCGCGAGCTGATGGAAATGCGCTTACCGCTCTATCATTCCATCGCCCGGATCACCGTCGTGACGGATGGCCGGCAAGTGCGTGCCGTGGCGGACGAGATCATCCAGCGTTTGAAGGAGTTGCCGACCTGATGAGTGAATCGACCGTCAGCGAGCGCGTCGATATCGATCTCGGTGCGCGTAGCTATCCCATCCTGATCGGCGCGCACTTGCTCGAAGACGCCGCCCTGATCGACGCCCACGTGCGCGCGCGCAGCGTCCTCATCGTCACGAACGAAACGATCGCACCCTTGTACGTGCCCACGTTGCGGCGCTCGCTCGGCGAACGCCGTATCGCCGAGGTCGTTCTGCCCGACGGGGAGCAGCACAAGCACCTGACGACGGTGTCTCGCATCTTCGATGCGCTCATGGAGGCGCGGATGAATCGAGACGCCGCGGTGATTGCGCTCGGCGGCGGCGTGGTGGGCGACATGGCGGGGTTCGCGGCAGCCTGCTATCAGCGCGGAATCGACTACATCCAGATACCGACGACGCTGCTGGCGCAGGTCGACTCTTCCGTCGGCGGGAAGACCGGCGTCAATCACCCCAAGGGTAAGAACATGATCGGCGCGTTTCATCAGCCGCGCTGCGTCATCGCGGACGTCGCGACTCTGGAGACGCTCTCGGATCGCGAGTATCGAGCGGGTCTTGCCGAAGTCGTGAAGTACGGGCTCATCTACGATGTCGACTTTCTCGGCTGGCTCGAAGCGAACGCGGAGGCACTCGCGACCCGCGAGCGACGCGCGATTATCCACGCCGTGCGCCGCTCGTGCGAGATCAAGGCACGAGTGGTCGCGCTCGACGAGCGCGAGTCCGGTTTGCGGGCGATTCTGAATCTGGGCCATACGTTCGGGCATGCGATCGAAACGGCATCCGGTTACGGCAACTGGTTGCACGGCGAGGCCGTCGCCGCCGGAATGTGCATCGCGGCCGATATGTCCGCACGTCTCGGATGGATTACGACGGCCGACCGCGAACGTGCCGTTCAGCTGCTCGTACGCTTCGGCCTGCCGACCGAGGCACCCAAGATCGGCGCCACGCGTGCGCTCGCCCTCATGGGCATGGACAAAAAAGTGCTCGAAGGCCGCGTTCGGCTCGTCTTGCTACGATCGCTCGGTCGAGCCGAGGTCGTCGGCGACTATCCAGCAGAGGCGTTGAACGCCACCCTTGCGCAGCATTTCGAGTAAAGCGCCCGTGCGGTACGGTGGCACCCCATGACCGACTCATCTCTCGCGCCCTACGTCGCACACGATTCGCGCACGCGCGGGCGGCGTTATGTCGAATCACCGCCGGCGTTTCGCAGCGAGTTTCAGCGCGACCGCGATCGCATCATTCATTCGAACGCGTTCCGCCGGCTCGTCTACAAGACGCAGGTCTTCGTCAATCACGAAGGAGATCTCTATCGTACGCGGCTCACGCACAGTATCGAAGTCGCACAGATCGCCCGCACTATCGCGCGCGCCTTGCGGCTCAACGAAACGCTCGTCGAAGCCATTTGTCTAGCGCACGATCTCGGCCACACGCCGTTCGGTCACGCCGGTCAGGATGCACTGAACGAATGCATGCGCCCGTATGGCGGCTTCGAGCACAATCTTCAGTCGCTCAGGACCGTGGACGAGCTGGAAGAGCGGTATGCCGAGTTCCCTGGACTGAATCTGACGTTCGAGACGCGCGAGGGGATCCTCAAGCATTGCTCGCTCAACAACGCTCGGCAACTCAGCGAGCTCGGCGAGCGATTCATCAAGCGCCAACAGCCTTCGCTGGAAGCGCAGATCGCGAATGTCGCGGACGAGATCGCGTACAACAACCACGATCTCGACGATGGCTTGCGCGCCGGCCTCATCTATCTCGACGAGTTGCGAGAAGTGCCACTTTTCGCTCGTGTGCATGACACTGTCGGCCGAGCACACCCGAGCTTGAGCGGTCGGCGCCTCGTCCACGAGATCGTACGTAGAATGATCAATCACGTGGTCGTGGACTTGATCGAGACGACGGCGATGCGCGTTCGGGAAGCACGCCCGGCCGACATCGATGCGATTCGCGCGCGAGGCCAACCGCTCGTCGGCTTCAGCGATCAGGTCGCCGCCGAGCATCTCGAGCTCAAGCGCTTCCTCCGGGATCGCGTGTACCGGCATTACCGTGTGCTGCGCATGACGAACAAGGCGCAGCACGTCATGAAGAGCCTGTTCGACTCGTTCTTCGCACGCCCGGAGCTTTTGCCCACCGAGCATCATCTCGCCGCGAGGCAGATGGAAGCGCAAGCGGGCGAGGCCGGACGGGCGCGCGCCGTCGCGGACTACATCGCAGGCATGACGGATCGCTATGCGATCGGCGAGTACGAGCGCCTCTTCGATCCTGCCAAGCGCAGTTGAGTGTGTCGGGGACGTGTAGCGTGTAAGGTGTAACGTGTAGGTCAGAACGCCGTGCACACTGGAGCGGCGCCGTTCTGACGATACACTTGACACTCTCTACGCTACCCGAGGCGAAGCCTTGCTCAAGAACGATCTATTGCTCCGCGCGCTGCTGCGACAACGTGTCGAGCGCACCCCCGTGTGGATGATGCGTCAGGCCGGACGCTATCTGCCGGAGTATCGCGCGACGCGGGCACGCGCCGGCAGCTTTCTGCAGCTGTGCATGACGCCGGAGCTCGCGTGCGAGGTCACGCTACAGCCGCTCGAGCGTTTTCCGCTCGATGCCGCGATCTTGTTCTCCGACATCCTCACGATTCCCCATGCCCTCGGCCTCGGACTTCGGTTCGAAACGGGCGAGGGGCCGAAGATCGAGCGGCCGGTGCGCACTCGGGCAGATGTCGAGCGGCTCGGCGTGCCCGATCCCGACACGGAGCTGCGCTACGTGCTGGACGCAGTGCGATTGATTCGCCGCGAGCTCGGCGGGCGCGTGCCGTTGATCGGATTC
>JAAYXG010000215.1 GCA_012516015.1 Lysobacteraceae bacterium
CGTGACGGTCGGGCGGGTCGAGTCCATTACGTTCGATCAGCAGATCTACAAGGCTGTCGTGCGGATGCGCATCAACTCGCGCTACAACAAGATTCCTGTCGACAGCGACGCGAGCATCATGACTTCGGGCCTGCTCGGCGGGCAATACATCGGACTGACGATCGGGGGCGCGGACGAATATCTCGGGAACGGGGACCGGATCGAGTTTGTCCAAGATGCATTGGTGCTGGAGAACCTGATCAATCAGCTGGTCGCGACCTTCAGCCGGCGCGGATCAGAAGCCGAGGAGACGAACCCATGAACGCAACGCGTGTTTTTCAACGTAGCTGGATTGCGGTCGCGGCGGCATTGTTCGCGTGCGCGACGTTCGCCGCCGAGGACGCAGCGCAATTGGGGCCGTACGAGCTCGTGACGAAAGTCGCGCAGGACACCCTAGAGGATCTCGATGCGAATCGTGCGGAGTACAAGAAGAATCCCGCCAAAGTGCGCGAGGTCGTCGACAAGAACATGCTGCCGCACTTCGACACGCGTTACGCCGCTCAGCTCGTGCTCGCCAAGCATTGGCGCACGGCGACGCCCGAGCAGCGCGAGCGCTTCATCGAAGCCTTCTATCAGACCCTGCTGCAGAACTACGGCGAGGCGCTCGTCGACTTCACGCCGGATCGGCTCAAGATTCTCCCGTTCAAGGGCGATTTGAACGCCAAGGCCGTGACGGTGCGTAGCGAAGTCCGCCGCGACAACGGACAGCGCGTCCCCGTGAACTACTCGTTGCGCAAGACGCCGGACGGCTGGAAGGCGTACGACGTGCAAATCGAGGGCATCTCGTACGTGAAGTCCTTCCGCACGGATTTCGCGGCCGAGATCGAGCAGAAAGGCCTCGACGCGGTGATCGAGCGGCTCGAGCAGCAAGTCGCAAGCGGCACGGTCAAGAAGCCGGACGAGAAGCCGGCGTCGAACTCGTGAGCAGCGCCACTCTCGAAGCAGCGGGGGACGGCCGCTTCCGTGTGACGGGCGTGCTCGATGCCGTCACCGCGCCCAAGCTGCTGCGCGAGAGCGATGCGCGCTTTGCGAGCGCCCCCGGTGCATCCTTGCACATCGATCTGAGCGGCGTGACGGAAAGCGATAGCGCAGGTCTCGCGCTATTGCTGGAATGGTTGCGCATCGCACGGCGTCGGCAACAGACAGTGCACTTCGCGAACGTGCCCGATCAAATCGCCGCACTCGCGCGGATCAGCGAAGTGGAGTCGCTCATTTTGCCGAGCTCACCCGCAAACGCCGTGAGCGTGGACGCTTAGAATCCAGAACAAGCCGCGCCTCTGCGTCTCTGATCGGTCAGGCGGAGTTGGCGATCGTGGCGCGCGGCTGAGATCACTTATCCTCGCCGACAGCCTCGGAGTCTTCTTCGCCGCTGGGTGGCGCATCAGAACCGGTGCCGGCGTCCGATTCCTCCAGAGGATCTTCTTCGTCGAAGAATTCTTCGTCGAGCGTCTCCGGCGGCGGGTTGCCGTCGAAGATCTCGAACTCGCGTCGTTGTAGCCATGCGTCGCGTACGAAGGCGTACGGATCGAAGGTACGTTCGAGCGTTCCATCGAGCGGCAAGAGCTCAGCGCGTCCGTGAACCGTCTTGAGCGCGCGCTCTCCCCATTTCACTTCCCAAGAAATATCCGAGGAATAAGTCAGCGGATCGATGAAATAATCGAAGATCCGTGAAGGCGCATCACGCACTGTGGAAGGTCCGAACAGCGGCAAGTTGAGGTAGGGTCCCGAGCTCACGCCCCAGACGGCAAGCGTCTGGCCGAAGTCCTCATCGTGGGCATCGAGGCCGATCGGCGTCGCGACATCGAACAGGCCGCCGACGCCGAGCGTCGTGTTCAACAAGAAGCGGCCCGTGTCCTTGAGGCCGGTGACGCCTTTGCCCTGCAGGAACTGATTGATGATCGTGACCGGATACTCGAGGTTCGCGAAAAAATTGCCTATGCCCCTTCGTATCCAGCCGGGCGTGACCTTTTTGTATCCTTTCGCGACCGGCTTCAACGCAGCACGGTCGAGCGTGTCGTTCACCTTATAGACGCCGCGGTTGAATCCTTCCCAGGGGTCTTCGCCCATGACGGTTCGACCGGGCGTTGCCGCGCAACCCGCTGCAAGCAGCGCGGCGAACGAAAGCACTGCCGCGCGAAGAGCTTTCGCTCCGAGCGTCGTGGATGGCATGCGGATAAATCCTTCGATGAAATGAGCGCAGGAGGCGCGGCGCAAGTGTATCAAGATCCTATTTTGCGCTGGATCCCGATCTGCGTCGGATGACAAGACTCGAGCGGTGTTTACCTCAACGACGGCGGTCCGCTTCCATCTGTCGCTGCCGCGCGACGCGTTTTGGCAACGCTTGCTGTATCTCGTCGAGCCGCGCCTCGAAGCGGGCACGTTGCACCGAGGTGATTTTCGGGACAGCGAGCGCTAGCTGGAGCTGATTCATCGCGAGCGGTAGGTCACCACTCATCAGGTGATACTCGGACATGTAGTAGTAGGAATCCGCCACGTCGCCTGCCGCGTTCGCCGCGAGGGCGGTCAAGCGAGCCTGCTCCGGCGTCGGGGGCACGACGTTGAAGAGGTCGAGCAGAATCTCGTGTGCCTTCCTCGCATCGCCGAGACGCATCAAGGACTCCGCGTACCGAACGATGACGGCCACGTTCCGTGGGAACAGCTCGCGCGCGCGTTTGAGCGTCGCGAGCGATGCATCGCCTTGACCGGCGAGCAGCTGCGCTTGTCCGAGCGCGGTGTGATATTGCGTGACGCTCGGATCCGCATCGCGAAGGCGCTGAAAGATGGGCACGGCCTTGGCCGCATCTCCGGCGAGCATCAGTGCAAGTCCGCGGCCGTAGATCTGAGCGGTCGTCGCGTCCGGCTCGTTGCCGATCACTGCGGAATAGTACTGTCGCGGGTCTTCGCCCGGCGGTGTCGACAAGACGCGCAGGCGCTCCTTCATGAGCGCATAGCTGATGCTCTCCGGCTGCGGATCGACGCTCAGCTGCAGCGCACGTTCTTTGGTTTCGGCGATACGGGCGCTGCTCACCGGGTGGGTGCGCAGCATCTCGGGAATGTTGATGTCGCGACCGCCCGCGTGGCGGCTCATCGTTTCGAAGAACGCGGGCATGCCGTGCGGATCGAAGCCTGCATTGGCGAGGATGCCGAGACCGACTCGATCCGCCTCGGATTCGTTCGACCGTGTGAAGCTGATCTGTTGTTGGATCGCCAAGCTTTGGGCCGCAGCGACGCCCGCCATGGCCATGTCGCCGCCTCCGCCTCCCGCAGCACCGATCAGAATCGCGGCGAGCATGGCCGCCGTGGACACGAGGCTATTCTTGCTCTGTGCCGCGATGCTGCGCGCGATGTGACGCTGGGTCACGTGTGCGATTTCGTGCGCGACGACGCCGGCAAGCTCACTCTCGTTCTTCGTTTCCAGGACGAGACCAGCATTGACGCCGATGAAACCGCCGGGAAGCGCGAATGCGTTGATCGAGTTTTCCTTCGCCATGAAGAACGTGAACTTCTGCGAGCCGTCGTTCGCATGGCTGGACAGCCGGGCACCCAGGGACTGGATGTATTCGGTGACCTCGGGATCCTCGAGGATTCGATCGGAGTCGCGCAGGCCGCGCACGATCATGCGTCCGATCTGATACTCATCCTGAAGGCTCAAAGTCGCCTCGGCCGGGCTGCCCATGTCGGGCAGGTCGTTCGGATCGGCCGAAACAGAAGTTGCGGCCGCCAAGACGGCGACCGCGGTCGAAAGCAATGTGGCGAAGCGTTTCACGACGGCCAGTGTGGAGCCCGGTGCGGTGTGTGTAAAGGCTTGAAGTTGGACACCTGAGAGCTGCAGTGGTTCGGAGGACAGGTGGGCGGCGTAGAGCGATTTCGAGGATATGTACCGCGGGACGGTGGAAATAAAACGGGCCCTCGTTGAGGGCCTTTTCATTTGGCGGAGAGGGTGGGATGACACTCGGCACCTCCATGTGCCTCGCCCTTCGGGCAGCCTACGGCTGTGCACATCGGCTGTCCTGCCGATGTGTCGAACCCACTTCGACGTGGGTTCTGAATCCCACCACGGCCAAATAAAAAGGCCCTCGGTGAGGGCCTTTTTCATATGGCGGAGAGGGTGGGATTCGAACCCACGTAGGGACGCAATGCCCTCAACCGATTTCGAATCGGTGCCGTTATGACCGCTTCGGTACCTCTCCCATTCGGGTCTGGATCGATTCGCGATCCAGGTACATGTAGGGGGCGGGATTCTATATGGGCCTCTCCGTGAAATCCAAAGTCATGGTCTTGAGATTGGTAGTCAGCGAACTGGCAACGATCGAAATCAGGCCTTGAGCCTGATGTCGATCGTGAGGGTGGGATGGCACTCGGTACATCCTGTACCTCGCCCTTCGGGCAGCGAAGCTGTGCAAAACGGCCGTCCTGGCCGTTTTGTCGAACCCACGTAGGGACGCAATGCCCTCAACCGATTTCGAATCGGTGCCGTTATGACCGCTTCGGTACCTCTCCTGTCCCCGAGGGGATCGCCTTTCGCGATCCACGCAATCCGTACCTGTAAGGGGCCGCGATTCTATATGCACCCGTGTAGCAATACAAAGCCGGGACCGGCGACCGGGCCTGGCAGGCGAACCCTGCATCCGTGGCTCGCAACGCAGAATCGCCGCGCGAGATCTGTACACTTGCGCCCTGAGATCCCGAGCTGAAGAACGATGCTCAAGTGATGGTGTCTTGACCATGCAGATTCAACCTCGCGGGCGGCCGAGGCGAACGTCCGCAAATCGCGCTCGCGCTGAGTAGACGCGTTTCGGGAGACTGAGCTCTGAAGATCACGCTCGCCATCGTCGCGGCGCTGCTGCTTGGCACGTGCTCGCAGCCGCCCACCGTGCTGGAGCAAATCATCCGCTCGGGAGAGTTGCGCGTCGTGACCCGCAACTTGCCGAGCGCCTATTACCTGGGTGCCTCAGGACCTCAGGGGCCGGAATACGATCTCGCGAGTCGGTTCGCCGCGGAGCTCGGCGTGCGGCTCTACATCTATTCCGTGCCGAACGTCGGCGATGCGCTTCGAGAGCTCGAGTCGCGACGTGCGCACATCGCTGCTGCGGGACTGACACGGGGTTTGCAGTTGCCCGCGTTCACGACGTTCGGGCCGCCGTACCAGCAGGTCAAGGAGCACTTGATCTATCGCCAACGCGAGCGTCGACCCCGGAATCTCATGCAGGCGAACGAAGGGCACATCGAGGTGATCGCCGGCAGCTCACATGCCGCAACACTCGATCAGCATCGCATCGCGTACCCCAATTTGAGCTGGGTGGAAAATCCCGCGGCGGAAACCGAGGAGCTTCTCTACCGACTTTCGCGTCGCGAATTCGACTATACCGTCGCGGACTCCAACGAGTTCGCGATCGGCCGAGCGTTCCATCCGGAGATTCGTATTGCGTTCGACTTGTCGGAGGGCAAGGCGCTCGCGTGGGCCGTCGACAATCGGGACGCGAGTCTATTGCAGCGAGTCACGGCATTTTACTCGTCGTTGAAAGCGGAGGGGCGGCTCGCGGCGATTCTCGATACGTACTACGCAGGCGCCGAGCGCTTCGATTACATCCAAGCGCGCGTGTTCATGGAGCACATTGCGGTGCGGTTGCCGCAATATCGGCACTGGTTCCGCGAGGCGGCCGCGGAGGTGGGCGTCGACTGGCGTTTGCTCGCCGCGATCGGATATCAGGAATCGCATTGGGATCCGCTCGCGACTTCCCCGACTGGCGTGCGTGGGCTCATGATGCTCACCGAGCAGACGGCGCGGTCTCTCGGGGTGAAGGACCGTCTGGATCCCCGCGACAGTATTTTCGGTGGTGCTCGGTATTTCGTTTCGGTTCGCAACCAGATCCCGAAACGGATCCTCGAGCCGGATCGCACCTGGTTCGCGCTCGCCGCGTACAACGTGGGCTTCGGGCATCTGGAGGACGCACGCATCCTGACGCAGATGCACGGCAAGAATCCGGACGTTTGGGCCGACGTGCGCGAGCACTTGCCGCTGCTCACGCAATCGAAGTGGTACACGCGCGTGAAAAGAGGTTATGCCCGCGGTTGGGAGCCGGTGCGTTTCGTCGACAACATTCGCAGCTACATCGACATCCTGGACTGGGTCGCCACCGACTCCGGCCCGCCCGCGCACCGCGAAAGCACGGCGCAAGTTGCGCCGTAGTGTGACGTGTAAGTGTAAAGTCAGAAGCGCTCCGCTCTGACCCTACACATCACACACGTCCTCACTTCTTTTTGGGCGCTGCGCGCTCCGCGTACGTGCGGGCGAGCTCTTCCGCAAAGAGGACCGGCAAGCCTTGTTCGTTGCGCTGGTTGAGCGCTTGATAGAACTCGATATACAAGTCCCAGTACTTCATGCGATTCGCCGCGCCGAGAATGGCGCCGCGCTTCAAGCCCCGATCGAAGCGTTCCTGAAGCTCGCTCGGCTCGATCCGGGTCATGAGCTCGTCCGTAGCCGCTTGGATCGCCGCCATGAGCGCCGACTGATGGGTGCGCAGGTCCGCGAAAGAGCTTCTGATCGCGTCCACGGCGCCGAGGTATCGATTGCCGTGCGGATCGAGGAGCTTCATCAGCGCCTCATCGA
>JAAYXG010000216.1 GCA_012516015.1 Lysobacteraceae bacterium
AGCTGACGCGCCGCGGAAACGTAGGCCTGCGCCTCGTCCAGTTTGTTTTGCGCGACCAATTGACGCGCCTGCTCGGTCAACTCACCGGCGAGCTCGCGAATGGATTGCGCAACGGCCGGGTTCGTCGGGTCGAGGCGCCGGGCTTCGAGCAGCGCATCGCGGGCATTCGAGTTCGCCGGCGCGATCAGCCGTCCGGTTCGCATGCGCTCGCCGGCCTGCGAGAGCAGCGCGGCGACGCGATTGCCGACTTCCTGAGCCTGCGACAGCTTGAGTCGCTCACGCTCGCGCGCGATTTGCGTATCGAGGAAGGCGAGGCGCGGGTGTTGCGCATCGATATCGCGCGCGCGCTCGATGCTCACGATCGCCTCCTCGATGCGTTCCGCGAGCAGCGCCGCTTCGGCGCGTTCGAGGACTTTGTCCGTGACGGCGCGAATACCCGCGAGCGCCTCGGCATTGTTCGGATCGAGCGCGAGGGCGCTCCGATAAAGATCGAGGGCGCTCTCGTTGGCCGGCTCGAGGTACTTGCCCTGCGCGAAGGCTTCCTGGGCGAGCGCGAGCTCGGCCTTCACGGGATCCGGCTTATCCGGCAGTCCCGCAGTGGGCTCAGTTGTCGCGACAGCCGGCGGGGGTTCGACCTTATCGCCCGTGAAGTAGCTGATTCCGAACCAAATGCCGGCGATGATCACGAGCAGGCCGCCCGCGAGCGCGCCGTAGGTCACGACGTAATTCTTGCCGTCGCTCGTTCCGCCCGTTCCGGCGCTCAAGCGCTGACCTTGAGCTGCCAGGTCTTTGTGCTGCGTCACGGCGGCTTCGAGTGCGAGCCGCGTTTGGCCATGCGACAGCGGCGTTAGGAGGAAGCGGAAAATGCGGCCTGCTGCCGTGAGCTGCATGAGTCCCGCACTGTCTTCGCGCTTACCTGCGACGACGACGACCAGCTCAGGGAAATGCTGAGTGAGCTGGGCGACCATGCCCGCGACGTCGGAGGTGCTAGCGGTGTCGACCACGAGCACGCCCGGCTTGAGGGTCGGGAGCTTGTCCGCGACCTGATCGAGATCGGGCGCGGTGTTGACCGGTGCACCTCTCGGAGCCGCCTTCTTGACGGTTTCGACGAGGCTCGCATCGCGGCTGAGCACGAGAATGGGCGGATGATGCCCTTCGTCGAGTTGCTTCAGCGATTGCGTGTCGTCGATTTCGAGATTGACCTCATCGCTCCCGCCATGGGAGCGAGTGTGCTGCGCATTGGCCATATGACCCCTCCTGGGGGTTTTCGTACTTTGTCCCGCAATACTACTTATGCAACATGGCGCGACTGAGAACTGATTCCGCATTTCGTTCGAGACGCGCGTGAACTGGGCCCCAAATTGGGCAGTGAGCCGCAGAACCTCTGACCTTTTCTCCCCATGTAAAGAAGCGTCGAACCCCGGGATGTCGTTGCTGTCCGGGGCGAAATGCTGCCCTCACCATACGATGTTCGGGCGAAAGCCGCGAGGGGAGGCCTTGTATACGCTGCGTTGGACGTGCGGATTTACGCACCGCGGTGGCTTACGTATAAGCATCGGACACCCAGCTCCCCAAACACGTGAAGCCGTCGAGAGAGTTCATTGTCCAATCCGCCCCCTCAGGAACCGAGAGCACCCATTCGCCCGTTTCGCGTCGCTTCAGCCCATGGCGTGCGCGACGATGCCTACTACTGGTTGCGGGACGACACGCGCACGAACCCGGAGGTCCTCGACTACCTGCAAGCC
>JAAYXG010000025.1 GCA_012516015.1 Lysobacteraceae bacterium
CCAAGCCCCGAGCCCCAGGCCCTTATTCAATGATGAACAGCGGCTGTCCGAACTCGACCGGATCGCCGTTCTTGACCAGGATGGCGGTCACGCGGCCGCTCTTGTCCGACTCGATCTGGTTCATCATCTTCATCGCTTCGATGATGCAGAGCGTGTCGCCGACGTTGACCTCGCTGCCGATCTCGACGAACGGTTTCGCACCCGGGGTTGCGGCGGCATAGAACGTGCCGACCATCGGCGCCGTCACCGTGTGATCGGCGCGAGCCGCAGCTGCGGGCGCGGCCGCTTGATCGGGTGCGGAGGGTGCCGCCCCTGCGGGAGGCGCCGCTGCCGGCGGAGCCGTGTACTGCACGACCGGCGCCTGCGGAGCCGCGCCCCCTTTCGGATAGCGGCTGATGCGCACCGATTCCTCGCCCTCGCTGATCTCGATCTCGGCGATGCCGGACTCTTCGAGCAGCTCGATCAGCTTTTTGACCTTTCGTATGTCCATGCGAAATCCTCTTGTTCTTCTCTGCTCTGAATGGCCGATCGGACGGGCAAAGCAGCAGATAAATCGACGTGCGAGAACGCCTCACGCCTCGATGGATGCGCGCGGCCTCATGTCTTGCCTTTCGATGGCATTTGCGCGAGCAGATGTGCCGCGGCGCGCACGGCGAGCTCGTAACCGACCTCGCCCAATCCCACGATTGTGCCGGCCGCGACATCCGAGAAATAAGAGTGATGTCTGAATGGCTCGCGGGCGTGCACGTTGCTCAAATGAACCTCGATAAACGGGATCTTCACGGCAAGCAGCGCATCTCGCAAAGCGACACTCGTGTGCGTGAACGCCGCCGGATTGAAAATGATGAACGCCACGTGCGTCGCGGGTGCTTCTTGTATGCGCGAAATCAGCTCTGCCTCGGCATTGCTCTGGAACGCCGATAGGTGATGGCCGAATTCGGCCGCGAGCGCCGCGGAGCGAGCAACGATCGTCTCGAGCGTCACCGACCCATAGACCCCGGGCTCGCGCGTGCCGAGCAAATTCAGATTCGGGCCATTTAGGAGCAAAAGGTGCGCCATACACCGGCAGTCGCAACGCGTTTTGGGTCTACTTGCGCGAAGATGGCGGCCAGTCTACCCACATTTGCAGCTTTTTGGCGATAGTTTGCGGCAAACCGATTTGCGTGCCGAAGCGGTGCAGGGCGGCGAATCTACAACATCGGAGGGCCAAAGTCCCGGTTGGCCGGCAGATCGACCGCTCGGCCCTTCTCAGAGAAAGTGGCGAGAACCGCCGCCGGCCGGGTTCTTATCGCGAGCTCGAAGCGACGATTTCAGCTCATGCCGGGGGCGTTGCCGCGTCGAGGTTGCGGAGTTGCTTCGCAGCAACGGTGCGGGCCGCCTCGGGCGTCAGCTCACCCGCGTTAACGCGCCGCACGATGTCGAGAAGGACTTTCGACTCTGCCTCCGTTACCTCGCCGAGATGCGTGAGCACGATGCGCGACTGTGCGTCCGTGAAAACGGTGAACGGAAAGGCGGCCGCGGCGATGCCGAATTTGGCGACCGCATCCAGACCGTCTTGCTCGCCGATCAGAATCGGATAGTTGATGCCGATCTCGTCGGCATACGCGAGCACGTCATCGCGAAAATCCACCGCGATGCCGACCACCTGAAAGCCTTCCGCGGAGTGCTCGTCCTGGATTTGTTTGAGCAAGGGGATCTCGCGGCGGCACGGCGCGCACCACGTGGCCCAGAAGTTCACGATGAGCGACTTGCCGGGCCAGCTCTGAATCGAGCGCATCTCGCCCTCGCGGTCCATGAGAGAAAACTCCGGCAGGTGCGTCGGCACGCCGAGCGAGTCGCCCATGGGAGCCGCTGCGCGATCGCTCGCGTTCGCTGGTATCGATGCCGCGCTTTCCTGCAGCAGGCGCGGCTCGATCACTTGGCGATAGAGGAAGAAGCCGACGGCGCCGGCCACGAGTGCAATCAGAATGTAGGCGGGTTGTTTCATCGAGAGACGGGTAGGAATGTACGTGTAATGTGTAGAGTGTGTTGTGTTCTGCGTACTGCGCAGAACGTGTAGAGTCAGAAGCGCTACCGCGCGTGGCTGCGGCGGCGCCGCGGCTCTGACCCTACACTTTACACGTCACACTTTACACGCGCCCGAAAGCGGCGAGCACATGCTCGCGAAAGCGATCGGCTGGCGCAAAGCCGACCAAACGGAAGTTCTTGCGTTCCTCGCCGTCCGCGCCGAAGAACGCGATTGTCGGGGGACCGAAGATCTCGAAACGATTGAGCAACGCTTGATCGTCGACATCGTTCTTCGTGACGTCGGCTTTCAGCAGAACGGCATTCGCGAGCGCCGCCTGCACGCCCGGATCGGGGAACGTGTACTTCTCCATTTCCTTGCACGAGACGCACCAGTCCGCGTAGAAGTCCAACATCACGGGCTTGCCGGCCGCAGCTGCCGCCGCGACTTCGCGCTCGAGATCGCCGATCGTCTTGATCATGCGGAACGACAGTCCTTGCTCTTGTGCGGCGCCGCCGCCCATCACGCTCGCGCTTACGCGATCGAGCGGTTGAAGCGGGTCCTTGCTTCCCGAGCTCGCCCCGACGAGCAACAGCACGCCGTAGACGACGGCCAACAAGCCGAGAGCGCGCTGCGGCGCCGGCGCCGGCCCGTCATCGCGGCCCTTGAGTGAGAAAATCCAGAAGCCGGTGACGACGGCGAGCGTCGACCACAGCAGCATCATGAGCGCGCCTGGAATCAACGGCGTGATGAGATAAATCGCGACGCCGAGGAAGAGCACGCCGAAGAGCGATTTGATCGTGTCCATCCAAGGACCGACCTTGGGTAGCAGCGAGCCGGCGGAAGCACCGACGAGCAGCAGCGGCACGCCCATGCCGAGACCGGTTGCGTACAGCGCACCGGCGCCGCGTGCGACGTGCCCGGTCTGACTGATTACGGAGAGCGCCGCGATGATCGCGGGCGCCACGCACGCCGTGACGACGAGCGCCGAGAGCGCGCCCATGACGAACGTGCCGACGTAGGTGCCGGCCCTCTGCTTGTTGCTCGCATCGACGAGTTTCGTCTGCAGCGCGCTCGGCATCTGCAGCGTGTACACGCCGAACATCGCAAGCGCGAGCGCCACGAACAACAGCGACATGAGCGCGAGAATCCACGGCTGCTGGAAGAACGCTTGCGGCGCTTGCTTGAATGCGAGCACGAAGATGGCGCCAGCCGCCGCGTACGTGAGCGCCATGCCTTGCACATAGGTGAACGCGAGCGAGAAGCCGCGCATGCGGGTCACGTTCTCGCCTTGTCCGACGATGATCCCGGACACGATGGGAATCATCGGCAACACGCACGGCGTCAACGAAAGCAGTAGTCCGCCGACGAAGAATAGCGATAGCGCATATAAGAGATTGCCGTCGCGAAGCGCGGCGGCGAGCCGGTCTTGTTCGGCGACCGGA
>JAAYXG010000217.1 GCA_012516015.1 Lysobacteraceae bacterium
CGACGATTTCTGGCTCGACGGTCGCTCGGACTCGGATGACTATTATGTGACGACCACACTCGACGATGGATTCGCGACGGCAGAGTACGATCTATTGATCGACCTTTACGAAGTGGGCTATAGCGGCATCGTCGCCACGATCGGACCGGCCCATTCCGATCAGCTTGCGTATCTGCCTCTGGAAGAAGTCGCGCTCGACCTGCCGATCGAGCTGCCAGGATATGCGATCGGCGACATCGAAACGACGTTGCTGATCGACCAGGACGGCGACGGCCACTACTCGCGGTTTCGCATCGACTTCGATCCCGATGCAGAGTTCGACGGTTCGATCGTCTATGCCAAGCTGTGGGTCAGACCGCAGGGCGGCGAATGGATCGAGGAACACGTCTCGGAGGATTTCCTGGTCGACTCGAGCGGTACCGCGGACGTCTATAGCCTCACGGCGGATTGGCTGAGCGGTTATCCAACCTCGTATTACGACGTGCAGATCGATCTGTACGATTCCGCTACGGGCTTCCTCGTTGCCGCAGCAGGCAGCGAACGCCCTGAGCTCGCGCAGATTCCGCTCGAGGATCAGACGCGAGACAGACGCCCGAATCCACCGGTCGTCGGGGGTGGCGGCAGCGCAAGCTCGCAAGAACGCGGCGGCGGCGGTGCCTTCGATGCGCTCTGGCTCGTGCTGCTTGGCACTTTCCTCGGCGCTACCCACATCGCCCGGCGTAGTCAACAAGAGAACTAATTCATACCTTCGCGAGCTTACCGTGCTTGGCGAGCGCCTCTTCAGCGCCGACGTCACGACGCTTGATCGCGACGAACGCCGCGAGCGACACGAGAGCTGCCGCGGATAGGTAATAGCCGACGAATGCGATGCCATGCTTCTGCGCGAGCCACGTCGCGATATACGGCGCGAGCGACGCGCCGACGATGCCGGCGAGATTGAACGTCACCGAGGCGCCGGTGTAGCGAATGGCGGTCGGAAACAGCTCCGAGAGCGCCGTGCCGAGGGGGCCATAGGTGAGCCCCATCAGTCCTAGGCCCAGCGACAAGAACGCGAGCGCACCCCACATCGAGCCCGAGCCGAAGAGCGGCTCGAACGTCAAACCGAACAGCGCGATGCCGAGAGAGGCAGCGATGAGCACCGGCAATCGTCCCTTGCGGTCCGCCACGACGGCCGAAACCGGAATCATGATGCCGAAAAAGATCACGCCGGCGATCTGCAGGATCAAGAACTCCTCGCGCTCGAAACCGAGTGCGGAGACGCCCCAGCTCAGCGTAAACACCGTCATGAGGTAGAAGGTCACGAAGGTCGCGGTCGCGGCGAACGTCCCGAGCAGCAGCGTGCCGGTATGTTTGGCTGCGACGGTCAGCATCGGCACTGCGACCCGCTCGTCGTTCTGCAGTGCCCGCAAGAAGGCCGGCGTCTCCTCGAGACGCAGGCGCACATACAAGCCGACGAAAACGAGCGCGGTGCTCGCCAGGAACGGAATCCGCCACCCCCAGGCCATGAACTGCCGATCCGTCAGCAGCTCCGTGAGCAGCACGAAGATGCCGGTCGAGCAAATGAATCCGATCGGTGCACCGAGCTGAGGAAACATGCCGTACCAGGCTCGCTTACCGGGCGGCGCGTTCTCGGTCGCGAGCAGGACCGCGCCACCCCACTCTCCTCCGAGACCGAGCCCCTGACCGAGACGGCACATCGCGAGGAGGATCGGCGCCATCACACCGATCGATTCGTAGGTCGGTAACAGCCCGATGAGCACGGTCGAGAGCCCCATCGTGAGCAATGCCGCGACGAGCGTGGCCTTGCGGCCAATACGATCGCCGAAGTGTCCGAACAGTGCGGATCCGATCGGACGCGCGAAAAATGCGAGCGCAAAGGTCGCAAACGACTGCAGCATCGCCGAAGTCGGATCGTCCGAGGGAAAGAACAGCGTCGGAAAGACGAGGACCGCCGCGGTTGCGTAGATATAGAAATCGAAGAACTCGATCGTCGTGCCGATCAGGCTCGCGAAGAGCACACGGCGAGGGGAGTTGCCGGGCGAGGCCGGAGTCCGATTTGACATGAGGGCGTTGTTATTCTGTGTGTGGCAGCGCGGGCAATTGTGCCACACCGAGCCTCGGGCTCCACGCGCCGCCGCTTGCCCGCCGCCTCACCCTCCCCGCTGCAGCGTGAGAGAGCGCCCGCTGTAGGCTGTGGAGTGTGGACTGTAGGCTGCGAAGCGTGTGCTGCGCGGTGTCAAGCCCGCTCGCCGCGGAGCAACCCGATCCGTTTTGCCTGGAGCGCGGTGACGGCGGCCAGACACATGAGCACGATGCCGCTCGCAACCTCCAACAGGATCGACGCATGCATCACGCGCGTATGAGCCGAGAAGTCCGCAACGATATAGTGAGCAAGGCCGTCCAGACCGCAGGCGCCATAGATCGCGATCGTCAACAATCCGGGTGCGAAAAACCTATAGCGCAGCAACAAGAAACCGACGACGCCGATCGTCGTCACGGCCGCCCAGGCCACGTACACGTTGAGGACCGAAAAAGTCGGAGGCAGGTTCGGGTAGACGGTCAAGAACGTCGCGTTGTGAATGTGCTGAAAGAGACTCGCGAAAGCATAGATGACCAATGCCCCGATCAAGGGTCTCGTTTCCAACTGCTTCACGCGGCTCATCGTCCCTTACCTCCCCGTTCATCCTGTTGAGCACGGTGCGCCGCAGCACCCGCCCACGTCGTTTCGCGCCGCGCGCCGGCCTCTTGGCCGGCACGCCTTCGAACAACGGTTCAGGCAACGACGGGCGCTACGTCCCCGGATTCCGACGTGATCTTCAGCTCGATCGCTTCCTCATCTTCGGCTCTGCGACGATGATCCGCCGCGATGAACGAGTAGAACACCGGGACGACGAACAGCGTGAACAGCGTTCCGACGACCATACCCGTCACGAGCACGATGCCGATGCTGTTCCTCGCTTCGGCACCCGGACCGGACACGAGCACGAGCGGGAAGTGTCCGAACACGGTCGCAGCCGAAGTCATGAGCACCGGACGCAATCGAGTGCGTGAAGCCTCACGCAGGGCGGCCAGCTTATCCAGACCGCGTGCTTGCAGCGTATTGGCAAATTCCACGATAAGGATACCGTTCTTCGCAATCAGGCCGACCAACGTGATCAGTCCGACCTGCGAATAGATATTGAGCGTCGTCAGGTCGAGGAACGTGAATGTCAATGCACCTGCGATCGCCAGCGGCACGGAGCCTAGCAACACGATCAACGGATCGCGGAAGCTATGGAACTGTGCAGCAAGCACCAGATAAATGAGGACCAGCGCAAAGGCGAGCGTCGTCGTCAGCGCGGCGCCTTCTTGACGTAGCTGTCGAGACTCGCCGGCGTAGTCCACCGTCGTGCCAGGCCCGCCGGCTGCCGCCGCCGCCTGCTCCAACACCCTCAATCCCTCTTCCTTCGTCACGCCGGGCGCAACACCGCCATAGATGCGCGCTGCGTTGCGTTGCTGAAAGCGGTTCAACGTGCGCGGAGAGGCCTTCGTCTCGATGCGCGTGAAGCTCGAAACCGGCACGAGCTCCCCACTCGGCGTCTTGATCTTCAAGTCGAGCAGCGGCTCGAGCGTCGCGCGATCCTTTTCGCCGATCTGCGGGATGACCTTGTAGCTGCGGTCGAAATAGTTGAAGCGGTTGACGTATCCGCCGCCCAACAGCGTCCCGAGCTCTCGTCCGACCGTCGCCAGATCGAGACCCAGGTCCGCAATCCGCTCGCGATCCAGAACGACACGTGCTTCAGGCAAGTCGACCTTGAGGTCCGTGTCGACGTACATGAACTTACCGCTCTGCCAGCCCGCGTTCAGAACGGCCTGCGTCGTTTCGAGGAGTTGCTCGATCGAGCCGTCGTTCTGCACGACGAGCTCGACGTCGAACTGACCCGGCGTCGGCAACGGAGGATCGAGGCGCGGAAACACGCGTACGCCCGGAATCTGCGAGACGGCACCATAGACTTCGCCGAACATCTCTTCCGTCGAGCGTTCGCGCTCCGTCCAATCCTTTGCAACGAGACCGCCGAACCCGCCCCAAGCGGACGTGAGCGACCACATGAAGCGCGTCTCCGGAAACGAGCGGATCGCCTTGACGACTTCGAGCGACTCGCGATTCGTCGCGGCAAGCGAAGAATCGGGCGATGCTTCGAAGAACAAGCTGATGTGGCTCTGATCCTCGACGGGCGCGAGCTCCTGGCGCGAATACATGTGGAGCGGCCATGCGGCAAGCGTCACGAGCACTGCAACAGCGACGATCGTCCAACGCATCGCAAGCGCGCCATCGAGCAGGCGCTCATAGACGCGGGTCACGACGGCAAAGCCGCGATTCACGATCGACGTCAAGCGCCCTTCCTTGCCCTGCGGATGCACGAACCTCGAGCTCATGAGCGGCGACAACGTCAGCGCGACGAGGCCCGATACCACCACGGCGGCAGCCAACGTGATCGCGAATTCGAGGAACAGCGATCCCGTAAGCCCCCCTTGGAAGGCGATCGGCGTGTAGACGGTCGCGAGAGTGATCGTCATCGCGATGACCGGCCCCTTGAGCTCGCGCGCGCCGATGAGCGCCGCTTGCACTCGCGACTTGCCTTCTCGCACGTGACGCTCGACGTTCTCGACAACGACGATCGCATCGTCGACGACGAGGCCCACCGAGAGCACGATTGCCAGAATCGTCAGGAGGTTCAAGCTGAACCCGAACGCCAGCATCACGATCGCGGCGCCGACGAGCGAAACCGGCATCGCAACGAGCGGTACGAGCGCGGTGCGCACCGAGCCGAGGAAGAGGAAGACGACGAGCCCGACGATCAGCACTGTCTCGCCGAGCGTCTTCGTGATCTCCTCGAGCGCATCGCGCATGAACATCGTGCCGTCCCAGACGAGACGCATCTCGATGTCGCTCGGCAGCGTCGGCTCGATGCGCTGCATCTCTTCTCTCAGATACTTCGCGACCTCGAGCTCGTTCGAGCCGGGCAGCGGCCAGACACCGAGATACACGCTTTGCTGGTCGTTGTACTTCGCGACCGTCGCGGCCTCCTCCGCACCGAGCTCGACGGTGGCGACATCGCTCAAGCGAACGATCGCGCCGTCGCGATCCGCGACGATGAGATTCTCGAACTCTTCGACAGCCCGCAGATCCGTGTTCGCGAGCAGGTTCACTTGAACGAGATCGCCCTTCGTTTGCCCAACCGCCGCGAGATAGTTGTTGCGGGTCAAAGCCGCCTGCACGTCGCCGGGCGCGAGATTGTGAGCGGCAAGTCGGGCGGGATCGATCCACACGCGCATCGCGAGCGGCTGGCTACCTTCGTAGCTCACGCGCTGCACGCCGCGCAGCGGCGACAATTGCGGCTGCAGCGTACGCGAAAGCCAGTCGGTGAGCTCGGGCACGTCGCGCTCGCTAGACGTGAAGCCCAGATAGAACGTTGCATACGGACGATCCGCACGCTGCACTTCGACGACGGGCGGCTCGGCTTCGGGCGGAAGCTCCGACCGCACTTGTTGCAATCGCGCGGTGACCTCCGCCAGCGCATCGGTGCTGTCGTGGTCCAGCTTGAGCTGGATAGTCACGGTGCTGAGTCCGGCCCGGCTGGTGGACTCGATGTAATCGACGCCGCTGATCGCTGAGACCGCGCGCTCGATCGGCGTCGTCAAGAATCCGCGCACCGTGTCGGCGCTCGCACCGGTATAGACGGTCTCGATGATGATCGACGAGCTTTCCACGCTCGGGAACTGCTGTACCGGCAGCGTGGACAATGCGCGCACGCCGACGAGCACGATCACGAGATTGACGACGATCGCGAGGACCGGGTGTTTGATGAAGATGTCTGTGAAGGCACGCATAGGCTCTTGACTCGTGATTCGTGATTCGTGACTCGATACGGAGAGCGCGAGGCGCGCTCTCCTGCTAGCCGCTTTCTCCAACCATGGCGACTGTGTCCTGCGGCGTCGCGACGGCGACGAGCGCTGCATCGCGCAGCTTGAACGAGCCGGATGCGGCAACGCGCTCGCCTGCGGCAAGACCTTCGCCGATCACGACCTCATCGCCGAGGGCCGCTTCGATGGACACTTGGCGCTGCCGCGCGCGCGATGCGCCATTCGCATCCGTTTCGATGACGAACACGAAGTCGCCGGCCGGACCTTTACGCACCGCGCTCGCGGGGATGGCAACGGCGAGTCGCGGGGCTTCCGTCGGCACGTGCACGCGAACCGACGCGCCGGGCGCGGGCAGCCTGTCCGCATCGACGACTTCGGCCCGGACCGCGGCATTACGTGTCGCCCGGTCGACGCGCGCATCGATCGCGACGATCTTCGCCGCAATCGGCGTCGACTCATCTCGCGTCACGACCTGAACCTCATCGCCGGCTCGCAGATGCGTCGCCACCTGCTGCGCGACCGTGAAGTCCACGTAGGTCGAGTCGTCGACGCCCTGCAGCGTCGTGAGCAGCGTCCCCTCGTTCAGGTACTGACCGGGATGGACGTCCGAGAGCCCAATGCGTGCGCGGAAGGGTGCGCGAATCGTCTTGCGCTCGATGATCGCCTTCGTGCGAGCAATCTGTGCGAGCGCGACATCGCGCTCGGCTCGGGCGCTATCCACCTCCATGTCCGACGCAGCGCGATCCTCGTTCATGCGAATCATTCGCGCATATTGCGTTTCGGCAAGCAGCGCTTGCGCTTCGAGCGCCTCGAGCTCCGCTTGTTCGACGGAAACATCGAGCGCAACGAGCACCTCGCCCGGCTCCACGATCCGACCGGGCTCTAGATTGACGCGTCGAACCGTTCCGGGCAGCTCGTTGCGCACCGTGATCGACCGCGTTGCGACGATCGTTCCGATCGACGTCGTCGACCGGTAGTGCTCGCGCTCCGTAGCGAGTGCGACCGCGATCGACTCGACAGGCTCCGGTTGATTCGCGGCGGCGGCCGCGGTGTCCTCGAGCGAATTGTGCTTCCATGCCGCGAGCGCAGAACCGGTAACGATCACTGCACCGAGCAGCCCTAGAGATCCCAATCGTGTCCGACGAACCATAAACAAAAGCTCCCGTTGTTCTTGCAATAGCTGCGATGATGAGTCGCTAAGTTAATGACGCATCGCTTCTCGACCAATGGGTCGGAGCGAAAGTCATTCGTGCCGTATAGGAAGGAATGCCCGTGACGGGTGACGAATGTCACCGGTCACTGGTCACCTCGCGGACGCCGTCTGCGAGATCGGCCTGAACCCGCCGCCCAACGCCTTGTACATCGCCAACAATGCGGTCGCGGTCTGCGTCTCGCTTTGTGCAAGCGCATCCTCGGCCTGCAGTGCGCTGCGCTCCGCGTCCAACACCGTCAAGAAATCCGCAGCGCCGTTCTCGAAGCGCACGCGCGCAATACGTGCCGCTTCGAGCGACGCCTCCGCGCTCGCGTGCAAGTGCTGGTGCTTCACGAGCGACTTCGCGTAGTTCGTGAGGCTCACGTCCGTCTCCTCAAGCGCGCGGAGCACGGTTTGCTCATAGCGCGCGAGCGCAGCCTCGCTCGCCGCTTCGCGCTGCTTGATGCGCTGGCGCACGCGGCCCAAGTCGAACGCGGCCCAACGAATGCTGGGACCGAATGCGTACGTCTCGCTGCTCGAGTTGCCGAGATCGCTGCTGTCGACCGCATCGAAACCCCAACTTCCGACGAACGAGATGCGCGGAAATAGATCTGCTACGGCGATACCGATACGCGCCGTGGACGCCGCGAGTTGTCGCTCTGCTGCGACGACGTCGGGCCGACGACGCAGCAAGGTCTCGGGCGTACCGATGCTGTGCGTACGCGGCAATGCAGGCAGATCCTTCGCCGTCTGCAGCTCGGGGGTGAGCGCTTGCGGCTCGCGACCGGTCAAGACGGCCAGTCTCAGCATCGCCTGATTGACTTCGGCCTCGAGGTCGGGAATCGACCCGAGGGTCGCTTCCAACTGTGCCTGCGCGCGCGAGACATCGAGCTGCGTGCCTCGCCCTGCCTCGAGACGGGTCGTCGTCAAGCGCAAGGATTCACGCTGGTTTTCGGCGTTGCGTCGCGCGACCTCGAGGCGCGTTTGCGCGCCGCGCAATTCGAAGTAGTTGCGCGCCACCTCGGCGGTCACGATGACCTGCGTTCCATACAGATCCGCTTCGGCGGCCTGAACTTCGGCGCTCGCAGCTTCGACGCCGCGCCGGGCGCGGCCGAAGAAATCGAGCTCCCAGAACGCATCGAAGCTGGTCTGGTAATAGTCTTGGTCACGATCGACGCCGGTAAACGGCACTTGCCGCTCGCTGGCACGCGCATCGACATGCGATGCCTGCTCGGTCACCGTCGGCGCAAGATCGAGACGCGCCTCGCCGCGCAACGCCCTCGCCTCGCGCAGTCGCGCCATCGCGATCCGCACATCGTGATTCGCGCTCAATGCCTCCTCGATCAAGTCGTTGAGCTGCGGGTCGCCGAACTGCGTCCAGAACTCGCGCTCGACCTCCGCGCTGTTGAACTGCGCGCCTTCCACGCCCACGAATGCATCGACATTCGGCGGCTCGGGTCGCCGGTAGTCGGGCCCCACCGCGCACGCGGCGAGGATCGATGCAATTGCAATGGCTAGCGCGGCTCGTGCTGTCTTCGTCGATCGCATGACTTGTCTCGTTCAGGTCTTGGCGCGCACTGTAGAGAGTGGAGCGGCAGCGACAAACTAGGTCGGACGCATGACATTCATGACTGATCGTCAGGAATGCCCATGATGAAAAGAC
>JAAYXG010000218.1 GCA_012516015.1 Lysobacteraceae bacterium
GATCTCACGCAGAAGGATTTGTACAAGGAAGTCATCGGTAATATCGGCAAAGGCGCCACGATCCTGTTCGCGCACGGCTTCAACGTGCATTTCGGGCAGATCAAGCCGCGCAAGGACTTGGACGTCGTTCTGATCGCACCGAAGGGCCCTGGCGACCTCGTGCGGCGGCAGTATCAGCAAGGTCGCGGCGTCCCCTGCCTCTTGGCGGTCTATCAAGACGTCACGCGCAACGCGCGAGCCAACGCCCTCGCCTACGCCCACGGAATCGGCGGAACCCGGGGCGGCGTCATCCGCACGACCTTCGCGGAGGAGACGGAAACGGATCTGTTCGGCGAGCAAGTTGTCCTATGCGGAGGAGCGACCGAGCTCGTCGTGAAAGGCTTCGAGACGCTCGTCGAGGCGGGCTACCAGCCGGAAGTGGCTTACTATGAGTGTTTGCACGAGTTGAAGCTCATCGTCGACTTGTTGCACGAAGGGGGTCTCTCGAAGATGCACAAGTTCATCAGCGAGACGGCGAAATACGGCGATCTGACGCGCGGGCCGCGTATCGTGAACGCCGCGACGAAGCGCGAGATGAAGAAGGTGCTCAAGGAGATTCAGAACGGCAAGTTTGCGCGCCAGTGGATTTCGGAGAACAGAAAGGGACGCAAGAAGTACAACAAGCTCATGAAGCAGGATTTGAAGCACCCGATCGAGAAGGTGGGTGCGAAACTGCGCGCGAGAATGCCTTGGTTGGAGGAGGCTCGCACGTAATGGAACCGGCGCAACGCGAGACCGAACGCCTGGCGCCGCTGGAGTAGCAATCATGGTCCACGATCCGAATCGAGTGCTGATTTTCGACACGACGCTGCGCGACGGCGAGCAATCGCCGGGATGCAGCATGACGCAGCCCGAAAAGCTGCGCGTCGCGAAGGCGCTGGCGGAGCTCGGCGTGGACGTCATCGAAGCCGGCTTCCCAATCGCCTCACGCGGCGATTGGGAGTCGGTCAACCTGATCGCGAAGGAAGTGCAGGGTCCGATCATCGCGGGCCTCGCACGCTGCAATCGCGAGGACATCGAACGCGCTTGGGCGGCGCTCAAGGACGCACCCCGCCCGCGCATCCACGTGTTTCTGGCGACGAGCGCGATCCATCGTCAGTACAAACTGAACATGGCGACGGACGAGATCATTCGCACCGCCGTGGAAGGCGTGAAGATCGCCCGCGACCTGTGCGAGGACGTCGAGTTCTCGCCGGAAGACGCCTCGCGCACCGAGCTCGAGTTCCTCGCGCAGGTGGTCGAAGCGGTCGTCGAAGCCGGTGCGACGACGGTGAATATCCCGGACACGGTCGGTTATACCGTTCCGGCCGAATTTCACGAGCTGTTCGCTTACCTGAAGAAGAACGTGCGCGGCATCGACAACATCGTGCTCTCGGTGCACTGCCATGACGATCTCGGTATGGCGGTCGCAAACAGCCTCACTGCGGTGCGCGCGGGAGCGCGCCAGATCGAATGCACGATCAA
>JAAYXG010000026.1 GCA_012516015.1 Lysobacteraceae bacterium
GAGCCTCGCTAAGCGTGCGTATGCGGAGCGAGCGCCGAATGCCCGCCGTACGCGCCAGCCTCCGGCTCGAACGGTGCTTGCTCGACGCGCGCCTTCAGCCCAAGACCGCGGACCATGTCGTCCAGCACATGATCGTGCTGATAGCGCAGCCATCCCGTTCCGATCTGCAGCGCGACGTGGCGATTGCCCAAGTGATATGCAACGCGAAGCAGCATGAGAGGATCTTCCGCACGGACGGTCGACACCGTTTCCGACGCCGCGACGACGCGCACCACGCGACCGTCGTCCGCAAGCAGCAGATCGCCATCGCGCAGAATCGTGCCGCGCTCGAGGATCAGACCCACTTCCTCGCCCGAGGGAAGCGCTGTGCGCAAGCGGCTCTTGGTCCTGAGTTGAAACGGCAGCACGAGATCCGCGTCGGCGGGACGCGATTCCAAGAGGCGTTGGGTGATCGTGATCATATAAAACGTTCTACGTATAGGTCGGCCCTCCGACCAAAGCCCAGTTAAAAGAGAAAATATCGCTGCGCAAGCGGCAACACCTTCGCAGGCTCGCACGTCAGCAGCACGCCGTCCGCCCTCACCTCGTAAGTCTGCGCATCCACCTCGATCTTCGGCTGATAGTCGTTCAAGACGAGATGGCGCTTACGGATCGCGCGAGTGCCTTTGACCGCAACGAGGCGCTTTTCGAGCTTCAGGCGCTCTGCAAGTCCGCGCGACAATCCTGCCTGCGAGACGAAGCTCACGGAGGTCGCGCTGCGTGCGCCGCCGAGCGCGCCGAACATCGGCCGATAGTGCACCGGTTGGGGCGTCGGGATCGACGCATTCGGATCGCCCATCGGCGCCGCGGCGATCATGCCGCCTTTGATGATCATCGCCGGCTTCGCTCCGAAGAAAGCGGGTTGCCACAGCACGATGTCGGCAAGCTTTCCGACCTCGATCGAGCCGACCTCGTGCGCGATGCCGTGGGTAATCGCCGGATTCATCGTGTACTTCGCGACGTAGCGACGCGCGCGGAAGTTGTCGTTGCGCGCGCTGTCCTCGGGCAATGCGCCGCGCTGCACTTTCATCTTGTGCGCCGTCTGCCACGTTCGCGTAATCACTTCGCCAATGCGTCCCATCGCTTGCGAGTCGGACGAGATCATCGAGAACGCGCCGAGATCGTGGAGGATGTCCTCCGCGGCGATCGTCTCGCGACGGATGCGCGATTCGGCAAACGCCACATCCTCGGCGATGCCGGGATCCAGGTGATGGCACACCATCAACATGTCGAGATGCTCATCGACCGTGTTGACGGTGTAGGGGCGAGTCGGATTCGTGGAGGACGGCAGCACGTTCTCGACGCCGCATGCCTTGATGATGTCGGGCGCGTGACCGCCGCCCGCCCCTTCCGTGTGATATGTGTGAATCGCGCGGCCCTTGAACGCCGCGATCGTATCCTCTACGAAGCCGGACTCGTTCAACGTGTCCGTGTGAATCGCGACTTGCACGTCATATTCTTCCGCGACGCTCAAACAGGCGTCGATCGCCGCCGGCGTCGTACCCCAATCCTCGTGCAGCTTGAGCCCCATCGCGCCCGCTTCGAGCTGCTCCGCCAACGGTCCCGGCAAGCTCGCGTTGCCTTTGCCCAGAAAACCGAAGTTGATCGGCAGCTC
>JAAYXG010000219.1 GCA_012516015.1 Lysobacteraceae bacterium
CGCCGAGCACGGCGCCAGTATCGCTGTGCAATCCGCTCGGCACGTCGAGCGCGAGCACGGCGCGAGCTCGCGCATTGACCGCTTCCATGATCGAGATCAGCGGCGAACCCAACCGCCTCGTCAACCCCGTCCCGAACATCGCATCGACAACGATCTCCGCGCCATCCAGCAAACGCTCGTCCCACGCTTCGACTACGCCGCCGCTTTCGACGAAGTCGTCATAGGCTCGGCGCGCATCGCCTTTGAGCCGCGCGGAATCGGCGATCGTCGTCACGGCGACGTCGAGCCCGCTCGTGCGCGCGAGCCGCGCAAGCACATAACCGTCGCCGCCGTTGTTGCCTGGACCGCAGATGACGAGCACGCGCCGCGCCGTCGGCCATCCCCGCTGCATGACCGAAAAAGCAGCGGCACCGGCACGTGTCATGAGCGTATAGCCCGGAACGTGCAACGTTTCGATCACATGGCGATCGAGCTCACGTACCTGGGCTGCCGTGTGGATAGCGAGCGGCAAAGAGGACATGGCGATAGCGTAGCAAAGCGCTTGGTTGACGGTTGACAGTTAATGGTTGACAGCCAGAGGGGCCGCTTCTCTTGCCGTCAACGTCGAGGCGGCAAGTAAGGACACGACGAGACTAGCGCCAAGCCGCGGGATTGCCGACTTTCATCGCGCGGCTTCACAACGGACAATGACGAGCGGAGCCACTTGGCCGATTCGGCTTCATTGCCACCCTTCATCACCGTCCAGCTATGGATTCCTACGCCCAGCTTGCCGAACGTATCCGGACTTGGGGCCGTGAGCTCGGCTTCCAGCAGATTGGCATTGCGGATGTCGCGATTCCCGAGGACGAAGCCCGGTTGATGCATTGGCTCGAGCTCGGGCGTCACGGTGAAATGGAGTACATGCAACGGCATGGCCGTCGGCGCGCGCGCCCCGATGAGCTCATCCCGGGCACGGTTCGCGTCATTTCGGCGCGTATGGACTACTTGCCGCCGCAGACCCGACCGGCGGCGGAGGTCCTCGAGGATCCCTCGCTCGGCTACGTCTCGCGATACGCGCTTGGTCGCGACTATCACAAGACGATGCGCCGCAGACTCGCGCGCCTCGCCGAAAAGATCGAGGCGGAAGTCGCGGACAGCAGCCATCGCGTATTCGTCGACAGCGGGCCGGTGCTCGAGAAGGCATTCGCGCGCCAAGCCGGGCTCGGCTGGATCGGCAAACATACGAACGTCATCAACTCGCGTGCAGGCTCGTGGTTTTTCCTCGGGGAGATTCTGACCACCCTGCCCTTGCCGATCGACGAGCCGGCTTCGGAACATTGCGGCTCGTGCCGCGCGTGCATCGACGTCTGCCCGACACAGGCGATCGTCGCACCGTTCGAGCTCGACGCGACTCGATGCATCTCCTACCTGACAATCGAGCTGCGCGGACCCATCCCGGTCGAATTTCGCGAAGCGATCGGCAACCGCGTTTACGGCTGCGATGACTGCCAGCTCGTATGCCCTTGGAACAAGTTCGCTCGCATGACGAGCGAGCTCGACTTCGCGCCGCGCCATGCGCTCGACGGTTCGACCTTGGTGGCGTTGTTCGAGTGGACCGAAGCGGAGTTCTTACGCAAGACCGAAGGCAGCGCGATTCGACGCATCGGCTATGAATGCTGGCTGCGCAATGTCGCAGTTGCTCTGGGCAACGCACCTACGACGCCACCCGTCGTCGCGGCGCTCGAAGCACGGCGCGAACATCCGTCCGCGCTCGTGCGAGAACACGTCGAGTGGGCGCTGCAACGGCACACTGCTCGCGCTTAAGCGCTCGGGGCGTGGGCGTGGGGCGTAGGGCAAGAATGGCAGCGCGCCGCGATCCTCGCTTCTTCTTCTAGCCCGAGCCCCAGGCCCCAAGCCCCACGCCCTCTATACAACCTCGCGCCCGATACGCGCCGTGCTCAGCACGACGAGGTTCTTCTCGCTTCTTCTTCTAGCCCGAGCCCCAGGCCCCAAGCCCCACGCCCTTCTCCAACTCTGACGTTGTCTATCAACCTCGCGCGTCCGATGCGTGCTGCGGTGAGCACGACGAGGTTCTTCGAGTCGGGCGTCGGCGACCCGAGTGTTTCCGCATCGCGCACCACAAAGTAGTCGGGACGAAAGCCGGCGGCCTGAAGCTCGCTCATGCCTTCGGCCTCGATCGCTTCGAAGTCCCTGCGCCCTCCCTCTATGGCTTCGCGAGCGCGCTCGAGCGCCGCGAAGATGCGCGGCGCGAGGGCGCGCTGTTCTGGAGTGAGGTAACGATTACGCGAGCTCATCGCGAGCCCATCGGGCTCGCGCGTCGTCGGCAAACCCACGATCTCGACGGGCATACACAGATCTTCTGCAGCGCGACGAATGATCATGAGCTGCTGATAGTCCTTCTCGCCGAACAGCGCGACATCGGGCTGCACCAAGTTCAAGAGCTTCGTAACGACCGTCGCGACGCCCATGAAGTGCCCCGGTCGGAACGCGCCGCAGAGAATGTCTTCGAGCTCCGGCACGTGCACGCGCGCCGTTGTCGCTTGTCCGCGTGGATAGATCTCCTCGACAGTAGGCATGAACAGCACGTCGACGGCGAGAGACTCTAGAATTTTGCGATCTTGCTCCGGCGTGCGCGGATAAGCGGCGAAATCTTCGTTCGGCCCGAACTGCAGCGGATTGACGAAGATGCTGACGACGACGCGATCGGCGCGCTCGCGAGCGGCCGCGACCAGACTTCCGTGGCCCGCGTGAAGATTGCCCATCGTCGGCACGAACGCGATGCGCTCGCCCGCATTGCGCCAAGCACGAACGACTCGGCGTAAGTCGGCGGTGCGTACGATCGTATCCATCAAACACGCGACGAGTGGCGCGCGACGGCGAGCGGCATCAGAAACAGTGCTCCGGAGCCGGGTAGGTTTTCTCTTTGACGGCCTGCACGTATGCCTTCACCGCCTCGAGCGGACTGTCGTGTCCGATCA
>JAAYXG010000220.1 GCA_012516015.1 Lysobacteraceae bacterium
CCGCGACGTGCGTATCGTCGTCCCACGCCGCGATGCTCGCGAGCTGCGTGTGGACGGACATCGCGCAGCCGTGATACGTGCGGTAGAGCAAAAAGGGCTTCAGCAGCTTGGGATCGCCGGCGACGAAGCCCGAACGCAGACCGGGGACGCTCGAGCGCTTCGAGAGGCTGTGGAAGACGACGCAACGCTCGAAGGCGGCGTGCCCCGCGCCGATTGCGGCTTGCAGCAGCCCCGGCGGCGGATGCGCCTCGTCCAAATAGATCTCGCTGTAGCATTCGTCGGCAGCAATGACGAAGTCGTATCGATCGGCGAGCTCGATCGCGTGGCGCAAGTACTCCAAGCTCGCGACGGCACCCGTCGGATTGTTCGGCGAGCACAAGAAGAGCAATTGGCAACGGCGCCAGACGTTCTCGGGCACGCGATCCAAGTCCGGCAGGAATCGATTCTGTTCGTCGAGCTCGAGGAAATAGGGCTCGGCGCCGGCGACCAGCGAAGCCCCTTCATAGATCTGATAGAACGGATTCGGCATCGCGACGATAGGCGCGCGGGTCGCATCGATGACGGCCTGCGTGAATGCGAACAGCGCTTCGCGCGTTCCGTTGACCGGCAGGACCATCGAGCTCGGGTCGACGCTGCCGGGCGGAAGCGAGAAGCGCCGCGTCAACCAGGCGCTGACGGAGGCGCGAAATTGCGGCAAACCGGCTGTCGCGGGATAGTTGCCCAGCGTTTCGAGGTTCTGCGTGAAGGCATTCAGCACGACGCGCGGCGCCGGGTGACGCGGCTCGCCGATCGACATCGCGATGTGCGAAAGCGCGGAGGGCGGTGCTGCGTCCGCAAGCAATGCTCGCAGTCGTTCGAAGGGATACGGCCGTAGCTTGCCCAGCAACGAATTCATGCGCGACGATCGAGCGCGGCCGTCAATCGCTCCGCGAGTCGCTCGCGCTGCTCGCTGCTCAACGGACGTCCGGACTCGTCCGAAACGTAGAAGACGTCCTCGGCGCGCTCGCCGACAGTCATGATCTTCGAAGTCTCGATGTCGACGCCCTCGCTCATGAAAATCTTGGCGACCTCCGACAGCAATCCAGGGCGGTCCCCGGCGATGAGCTCGATGATCGTGCGCTGGTTAACGGGATCCTCGCTGAATGCGATTTGCGTCGCCGTCGAGAACATGAGCAATTGGCGCGGCGCGCGCCGCGTTACGGTGACGGTCGTATCGTCCGCGCGCGAGAGCGCGTGCATAAGCTGCTGCTGAATATCGCGGATGCGCGCGGGATCCGTGAGCTCGACGCCGGTGTCTTCGAGCACGTGATAGACATCGAGGCTGAAGCCGTCGGCGGTCGGTGTGATTCGCGCATCGACGATGTTGAGCCCGAGCTGATCGAGCAGGGCGGTCGTGCACGCAAAGCTGTGCTGAGTCTGAGGCGTATACGTCGAGATACCGGTGCCGCCGCGGCCTGAGCGCTGTTCCACCGAGACGAGCGGCGACGAATCGCGTACGTCGCGATCGACGAGCATCTTCGTGTGCCACGCAATCTCCTCGGGCGTGTGCCGCAGGAAATACGTGTCCGTGAAACGCCCCCAGACCCGTTCGGTTTGCTCTGTCGAGAGTCCTTCGCGCGTCAATTGGGCGTGTGCTTGTGCCTGCGTCTCCGCGATCAGC
>JAAYXG010000221.1 GCA_012516015.1 Lysobacteraceae bacterium
ACGAAGATGAGCGAGTGCTGAGCCAGGAACTCTTCGACTTCCTGACCGAACGGGAACGCGCGGACGCGCATGTAGTCCGCGTGAACGCCGCGACGTTCGAGCAAGTCCAGCGCCTCGCGGACCGCGCCATCGCAGCTTCCGATCGACACGATGCCGATGTCGTGCGAGTTGCGGCTTTCGAAGACGGCGCTCGGCACGAGCTGCTTCGCCGTCTCGAACTTGCGCTTCAATCTGTCGACGACGATCTGATACTCGGTCGAATCTTCCGTATACCCGCCGTACTGATTGTGTCCTGACCCGCGTGTGAAATACGCGCCCTTGGGGTGCACGCCCGGCAACGTGCGGTAGGGGATCCCGTCGCCGTCCTTGTCGAAGAAGCGATAGAAGCGCTCGAGCTGCTCGATCTGCTCTTTGTCGAGCACCTTGCCTCGATCCGGTCGGTAGTTGTCATCCCATTTCAAGGTCGGGCACATCCAGTCGTTCATGCCGATATCGAGATCGGTCATCACGAAGACGGGCGTTTGCAGCCGTTCCGCCAGATCGAATGCCTGTACCGAAAGGTAGAAGCATTCTTCGGGGTTGCTCGGGAACAAGAGCACATGGCGCGTATCGCCGTGCGAGGCGTACGCCGCGAGCAAGATGTCGCATTGCTGCGTGCGCGTCGGCATGCCGGTCGAGGGCCCCACGCGTTGCACATCGAATATGACGGCTGGGATCTCCGCGTAGTACGCGAGCCCGATAAATTCGTTCATGAGCGAGATGCCCGGTCCGCTCGTGGGGGTGAACGCGCGTGCGCCGTTCCAGGACGCGCCCAACACGGCACCGATCGCGGCGAGCTCGTCTTCCGCCTGCACGATCACGTAGTTGCGCTTGCCGGTTTCGGGATCGACACGCCACTTCTGGCAGAAGCTCTTGAAGGCATCCATCAACGAAGTGGAGGGCGTGATCGGATACCACACGCCGACGGTCGCGCCGGCGTACAAGCAGCCGAGCGCGGCGGCCGTGTTGCCGTCGATCATGATGTGATTCGACGTCTTGTCCATGCGCGCGACTCTGAGCGGCAGCGGACAAGAGAAATGCTCTTTCGCGTAGGCGTATCCGATCTCTAGCGCTTTGATGTTCGAGTCGAGCAGCGCTTGCTTCTTGCCGTAGCTTTCGCCGAGCAGGGCGCGCATGACATCGAGCTCGATGTCGAGCAGCGCGGCGAGCGCACCCGCGTACATGATGTTCTTGAGAAGAATGCGCGCACGCACGCCCTGGAACGTCTCGTTGCACATCCGCGCGAGCGGTATCCCCAAGATCGTGATGTCCTCGCGCTTGAGCAGCGCGGGGCGCGGCCAAGTCGAATCGTAGATGAGGTAGCCGCCGGGGCTGACTTCCTTCAAGTCCTTCGCGTACGTCTCCGCATTCATCGCGACCATGATGTCGACGCGCCCAGAGCGGGCGACGTAGCCGTCGCGCGTGACACGAATCTCGTACCACGTCGGCAGTCCCTGGATGTTCGAGGGAAAGTAGTTCTTCCCCATGACGGGAATGCCCATCCGGAAGATGGACTTCATCAACAGGGAATTGGCGCTCGCGGACCCGGTCCCGTTGACGTTCGCGAGCTTGATGACGAAATCGTTCAGGCGGTCTTGCGACTCTGCTGACTGAAGCATGATGGAGAGGTCTCGTCGCTCGCGTATGGAAACTTGATCTTGGATTTCTGCATGTCCCAGGCTGCGGTCGGACAGCGCTCGGCGCACAGCCCGCAGTGCACGCAGACATCCTCGTCCTTCACCATGACGCGGCCGGTCTGTTTGAGAGGCACGGACACGAACAGCGGTTGCGCCGTGTTCAGCGCAGGTGCCTTGAGGCGCGCCCGTAATTCGTCCTCAGGCCCGTTGGCGGTGATCGTCAGGCAATCGACGGGGCAGATGTCGATGCACGCGTCGCATTCGATGCAGAGTTTGGCCTCGAACACGGTTTGTATGTCGCAGTTCAAGCAGCGCTGCACTTCCGCCGCCGTTTGCTCCGCCGTGAAGCCGAGCTCGACCTCGATGTCGACCTTCTTGAAGCGTTCCTTCAAGTCGACATGCGGCATGAGCCTGCGCTCGACGGGGTTGTAGTCGTTCTTGTAGGCCCACTCGTGCAGGCCCATCTTGCGGCTCGTCAGATTGAGCAGCGGCGGCAAGCGCTCCGTGACGGGCAACCCTTGGCAGTACTTGTGAATCGAGATGGCCGCTTGATGTCCGTGCTCGACGGCCCAGATGATGTTCTTCGGCCCGAAAGCCGCATCGCCCCCGAAGAAGACGTTCGGCAGCGTCGATTGGAAGGTCACCTTATCGACCTTCGGCACGTGCCACTTGTCGAATTCGATCCCAAGATCGTCTTCGATCCACGGGAACGCGTTCTCTTGGCCGATCGCGAGGATGACGTCGTCGCAGGGCAGGAACGCTTCGCCGACGATGC
>JAAYXG010000222.1 GCA_012516015.1 Lysobacteraceae bacterium
CGGTCTCGTTGCCGTGGATGCGGTGCGCAAGTCCGTCCAGGCTTCGCTCGCGGACGGTCTCGAGTACGAAACCGCGCTCGTCAACGAATGTAAGCGCAGCCCCGAATCGCTCGGTGCCGTGCACGTGTTCTTCGCAGAGCGCGAAGCGCGCAGGGTCCCTGGTCTCGAGGACGTCGAAGCCGCGCCGATCAAGTCGGCCGGCATCATCGGAGCGGGCACGATGGGCGGCGGCATCGCGATTTGTTTCGCGAATGCGGGCATTCCCGTGACGTTGATCGACGTGAACACAGCAGCGCTCGACCGGGGGCTCGCGACGATCGACGGCATATATCAGAAGATGGTCGAGCGCGGGCGCTTGACCGAGGAGGAGAAGGCGCGTCGGATGAAGCTCATCGCGCCGACGCTCGATTACGAAGCGCTGCGCGATGCGGACGTCATCGTGGAAGCCGTGATCGAGAGCATGGAGCTCAAGCAAAAGGTCTTCGCGCAGCTCGATGCGGTCGCGAAGCCGGGCGCGGTGCTCGCCACGAATACGTCGACGCTCGACATCGAACAGATCGCGCAGGCGACCAAGCGCCCGGGCGACGTCATCGGCATGCACTTCTTCTCGCCGGCGAATGTAATGCCGCTGCTCGAAGTCGTACGTACGTCGCAGACATCGCCGCGAACGATTCGCACCGTGATGGAGCTCGCCAAGCCGTTGCGCAAGACGCCGGTGTTGGCGCGCGTGTGCTACGGGTTCATCGGGAATCGCATGATGGAAGGCTATGCCCGCGAGGCCGAGCGGATGGTGCTCGAAGGCGCCACGCCGCGGCAGGTGGACAGCGCACTCGAGGAGTGGGGCATGGCGATGGGCATCCTCGCCGTCTTCGACATGGCGGGTATCGACGTCGGCGTCAACGTGCACAAGGCGAACGCATCGCAGTACCCGCCCGATCCGACGTATTATCAGGCGGACTTCGCGCTGTACGAGGCAGGTCGACTCGGGCAGAAGAACGGCAAGGGCTATTATCGATACGAGCCGGGCAATCGGACGCGATTCGATGACCCCGAGGCCATCGAGATCATTCGCAAGCGCGCGCAGGAATTGAACGTACCGCAACGCTCGCACTCAAAGGAAGAGATTCAGGAGCGGTGTCTGTACCCGCTCCTGAACGAGGGTTTTCGGATTCTCGGCGAAGGCATTGCGCTGCGAGCGTCCGATATCGATGTCGTATGGACCTCAGGCTATGGATTTCCTCGCTATCGCGGAGGACCCATGTTCTATGCCGAGACCATTGGGCTCACGACGCTGCTCGACGGCATGAAGAAGTATCGTGATCGATTCGGCCCCATGCACTGGGAGCCGGCGCCGCTGCTGGTAGATCTCGTGGAGCGCAAGATGACGGTCGCGCAATGGGAGCAAGCGCAAAAGGGAGCGCGGCAATGAAACTCGATGAGCTCATTGCGATCGACGTGCACACCCACGCCGAAGTATCTTGCCGGCAGGAGCCGGACGAGGCATGGAAGCCCTTCGAAGAGGCTTCGGCCAAGTACTTCAAGGCCGGCAAGCGTCCGACGATCGCCGAAACGATCGCCTATTACCGCGAGCGCAAGATCGGTCTTGTCATGTTCACGGTGGACTGCGAGTTCGAGATCGGTGTGCGCCGCATTCCGAACGAGGAAGTCGCGGATGCCGCACGCGAGAATGCCGACATGATGCTGGCGTTCGCGAGCATCGATCCGCACAAAGGCAAGATGGGCGTGCGGGAGGCGCGTCGGTTGATCGAGGCCGGTGTGATTCGAGGTTTCAAGTTTCATCCCACGGCTCAAGGTTTTTTCCCGAACGATCGGATAGCCTATCCGCTTTACGAGGTGATCGCCGAGCACAAGCTGCCTGCGATTTTCCACAGCGGGCACTCAGGCATAGGCACAGGTTTACCTGGCGGCGGGGGATTGCGGCTCAAGTACTCCAATCCGATTCATCTGGATGACGTTGCGGCGGATTTCCCGGAGATGACCGTCATCATCGCGCATCCCTCGTGGCCGTGGCAGGACGAGGCGCTGTCCGTGTGCCTGCACAAGCCCAATGTCTACATCGATTTGTCGGGCTGGTCGCCCAAGTACTTCCCGCCGCAGCTCGTGCACTATGCGAATACGCAGCTCAAGACGAAGATGTTGTTCGGATCGGACTATCCGCTGATTACGCCGGATCGTTGGATCAAGGATTTCCGTGAAGCGGGTTTCCGTCCGGAGGTTCACGATCTGATCCTGAAGCAAAACGCGATCCGCGCGCTGGGCTTGTCGGA
>JAAYXG010000223.1 GCA_012516015.1 Lysobacteraceae bacterium
ACGACGCCGATATTGCTTGCATGCGCGTGGGGATTCGTCATCCTGCGCGCTTATCACACCTACATCCACCTGACCCACAACAAAGTCATCCGCCGCTTCCAGGCGTACGTCGCGAGCACGATGGTGTTATGGGTGATGTGGGCGATCTTCGCCGTGCAGCTGCTCACATCCGCTTAGGCAAAGAAAGCGAAGAATGACTCTCGCAGAGACGCGAAGGCGCAGAGGTGGGACGGAAGAAGATAGATACCTCATCACACCAAGCCGACACCCTAGCCGCGGCTTCATCCTTGCGAAAGCGCACTACGGTCCGGGGAAAATGTGATACCCATCTTCGTCGCTCCGGCGGAGGCCGGAGTCCAGGCATCTGCGCGCATGGCGCGCCGCGTCTTTTGCCTGGATCCCGGCCTACGCCGGGACGACAATGTTGTTGAGTCTCGCCAAACTCAAAGCGCACGGGCGTCGGCTTGGCGTGCTTGGCGAGGCTTCTTCTCTCGCGCGGCTAGCGGTGCGCCACGCTCACTCCCGGATCGGTCCTGCGATCACGGCGGGTCCCGGGGGCGGCAGCGTCGTCGGCTCGAGGGCGTCGAACGATGTATCCGGAAGCGGTGCGGGCTCGGGCGGACCAAAACCGTACTCGACGAGCAGGCGCGCAATGTGGGGATGCTCGCTGCTCCAGTGCACGAAGTTCACGCAGACGGCCTTGTTCTCGGTACCCTGCACGTATTCGAACGATTTGCCCGTGAACATCGCGCCGCCGAGATCCTGCTCGAAGAGCACACGGTGCTCCTCCCAGGGATTTTGTACGGCGTCGGGCTGCACGAAGAGCTCGATCTCGCGCACCTGGGCGTGGCGCGGGATCGTGCCGCAAAGAGCGATGCGCTGCGCATCCGATTCCTCGCACTGCGCCCCGACGTCCTGCGCGAGACAGGCAGGCATGTACGCGATCGACTCGGCACTGCTCCGAGCCGGTCCGAGATGGGCAGGCTGCAGGCCGGCCGCGACGGATGCGACCATCGAATCTCGGCTTTCGGTCGGTTGCGCCGTGACACTCGTGCGTGTCGCGGCGACAGCGCTCAGATCCTGCATCAACTCGCGTTTGAGCTCCTTCAACTCCTGGCGCATCGCGCGAATGTCTTCGCTGTGCCGTTGCTTGAGAAGCTCCGAATAGAGAAACCCGCCCGCAGCCGATGCAACCATGAGCGCGAACATCGCGAGAACCGAGCGTAGCGTCATACCGCGCTTGGGCTTCGAATTGTCCGCCTTGCTGCGGCCGCGGATCGCGCCGAACAACTGAAACAATGCGGTCGTCACGGTCGCCATCGCGCCGATCATTGCGGCGACGATCGTCTCGGAAACGCCCATGCGCAGTACGCCTCTCGGATGGCGCAAGATTCCCCTTCGAGACCCGCGCCCGGCCCTTTATGTCTGGTATCAGCGCGGCACTGTAGTGCGTCACACTTTTCGCGTTCTGATACCCAGTTGGCAGTTTTCACGCGCGCGGCGGCTTGCGCAGCGAACCCTGAGCGTTTCCCCCTATTGGCTTGCTCCAGCGACACGAAGAACCCGCCGCAATGCGCGCACGGCCGGCTATGGCCGTCGCACGCTCACTTCGTCGTCGCTTCCTGAGACCCAGGTCTCGTCCTGGCCCCGGACTGCCGCCTGACCCTCAACTACCGCCGCGTGGCGCCGCTACAACGTAGGTACCGCCGAAAAGGTGGGGTTCGTGCCTGCCCCATACATCGCAGGCCTCAATCACTCGAGCACTGGAGCGAGCGCAATGCCGGGAGCCTCAGGTCAAGTCATCCTCGCCGTCGACGATTCCGCCTCGATGCGGCAGATGGTGCGCTATACGCTCGAGGGGGCCGGATACAAGGTCGTGCAAGCCGCCGACGGCGTCGAAGCGCTCGAGTTCGCGAAAACGAGCCCCGCCGACCTCGTGCTCACCGACGTGAACATGCCGCGCATGGATGGGCTCACGCTCGTGCGCGAGCTGCGCGCGCTCGCCGACTACAGATTCACCCCGATGCTCGTGTTGACGACCGAGTCCGGGCAAGACACGAAGCAACGCGGGAAGCAAGCGGGCGCTACGGGCTGGATCGTCAAACCGTTCAATCCCGAGCAGCTGCTCGCGACGATCGCGAAGGTGCTGTGACAGCGACCCGAGCCGATATGTCAACGAGCCACGAACCGATCGCCCCGACCGACGATACTGCCGCCCAGACGCCCGCGGAATGGACACCCGAGCGGCAGATCGCGCAGATGCTCGGGCTTTGCGAAGCACAGATGGAATCTGCGCTCGCCGAATCCGATCAGGCCGTCGACGCGCTGATCGAAGCGTTTACGGGACTGCACAAAACGACACAAGCGTTGCAGACGATCGCACGCGATCTGTCGCCGGAGCTGCGCAATCAGCTCGGCGATAAGCTCGAGCAGCGGGTCAACGCGATTCAAGAGCAAATGTCCGCTGCCGTCGTCGCGTTTCAATTCTACGACAAGCTCACGCAGCGTTTGGGGCATGTTCGATACAGCCTCACATCGCTAGCGATGTTCGTATGCAATCGTACGCAGACGAGCAAACGTGAAAGTTGGCAGCGGCTCTTCAACACGCTTGGACGCTTGTATCGCACCGAGGAAGAGCGGGAGATCTTTCAGCTGATGGTGCAAGGCGCATCGGTTGAAGACGCGCGCGCCAAAGCCGAGCGGCACGTTCAGCGCGAACCGAATCGAGCAGGCGAAATCGAGCTCTTCTGAACGGCAGAGTGCCATTACCGCGATAGCACTTTTGCCTTTGGTTCCGCTAGACAACGCGGGACAAGCGAATGCGGACGAACGCGTTATGAAATACGGGAAAGCGCAAGCGGCCGAAAGTCTGAGACCTGCGTCCCATCCAGCCAAGCACTCAGATGGATGCCACGAGCGCTGTGACCTGTCGCACAGAGCGGACAGGTAAAAGGAATATCGTTGCAATCGTGTAGTGGTCCGGCGCGCGTACGACGACAGCGTCGCGCGCATCGAGACAGCTGCAAGGCTGTCGCGGGGGAGGAAGCGTTATGACAATTGAGTCGAGAACGATTGTTGGTGGGGCCGCCGCATTCGCGCTGGTGGGTGCGGTGCTGTGGGGATCGACGATGTTAATGACATCTCCGCCGCCCGCTGAGCGCATCAGTCAGGGCACGGTCGAGATTTCGTCGGTCGGCGAGAAAGCATGGATGGTCGAGGTCCAAGATGCGGACCCTATCAGCCAACAACATCG
>JAAYXG010000027.1 GCA_012516015.1 Lysobacteraceae bacterium
CACGCTTCGTCAGGCGAGGCACTAGAGTGTGTTCATTTCAAACGAACTCAACGTCATTCCTCCCCCCCTTGTGGGGGAGGTTAGGAGGGGGGGATTGCAGACCGCTTCTGTTGGGCTTCCCCCCACCCCTAACCCCTCCCCACAAGGGGGAGGGGAAAGAGCGCGATTCCATGTAATCTGAACGTGCTCTAAGTAACGGCCGTTGGCGGCTGCGGCTCCTGCGCGTCGAAGAGGGATTTGAACTCGTTGATGCCGAATGCTCCCACGACATTGAGGTCCGCGTCGAGGATGTCATAAACCGGCCCCTCGACATTGCGGTTGCTGAAAAACGCGATCACGTCCTGATCGCCGCCGCCTTCGGTGTGAGGTTCCCCGTCGGCGGCGCCGGTGACATAGCTGCCCACGGGGCGGATTTCCCGCAGCGTGCCGTCGGCCGCATAGATGTGCAGCTCTCCTTGCAGCACGAGTGTCGCGTAATCCGCCCGATGCCGGTGCAGCAGGATCTTCGCACCGGCGTCGAACTTGAACAGGATGTCGACGATGCGCTTTGCTTCGTCGACGGCGCAGATGTGGTAGGCGAGGTGATCGATCCCATCGAGCGTGTTCCAGCGGATGTTACGGACGTCAAAGGGCAGTGTTGGCATAAGGCGCTTCTCCGTGGTGTTGCGAGGCGCGATCTCCGTCGCGTCCTGGGAATTTTTGTAACGCCAACGTGACTTGTTCCGAGGGGAGGCGCTTGCCATTTTGCGCCAACGACGATCTCGTGGAGCATGGCCATGGCGCCTCGGCTTTCGGGCTTTACGCGGGCAAGCGCTCTTGGCCCGATCACGGAGTTCATGGAGCGTCAGGGCGGCTCCGTGCTGCGCGTGTTGAACGACGTCGATTTGCCGGTCGCCCTGCTCGAACAGCGCGAGATGGTCGTGCCGCTCCGCGAGCAGTTTCGCTTTCTCGAACGCGCCGCAAAGGAAACCGGCGATCGCTACTTCGGCGCGCGTCTCGGCCAGGTCGTCAAGAGTCCGGATCTCAGCGCGTTCGGCGCGTGGGTCTGCAGCGCCGGCACGCTGCGACAGGCCATCGAGCGCGCGCACGCGGGCATCGCCGCCATGCTCCAGACGTCGACCAATCTCGACCTCTCGGAGGATGGCGATTGCGTGCGCTGGTCGATCGAGTTCGTGGAGCCCGAGACGGACGGCCGCCATCATAACGAGCTGTTGGGGATCGGCTACATGATGGACACGGTGCGCGTCTATGCCGGTGCGAAATGGTGCCCGGATGTCGTCATGACGGCATTGCCGGTTGGCGAGCCGCGGGCCGAGCTTGAAGGCATCGTGCGCACCAACGTTTCGCACGGGCACGCGACGACATCGATACGTTTCGACGCAACGCTTCTCGACATGGATCGGCCGACCTACGGCAGCCTCCCCGAACCGTCACCGCACGGCGAGGAACCGCAGGTTCCGCGCCAGGATGACGAGTTCGCGACGATAAGGGCCGTGCTCGAACTCGCGGCACATGAGCACTATCCGAGGATCGAACGGGTTGCAGCGAAGCTCGGCACCACGCGCCGCTCGTTGCAGCGCCGTCTCGCTGCTCACGGCACGACCTTTCACCGTTTGGCGGAAGAGACCCTGCTGCGGCGCGCGGAAAATTTGCTGCGGCATGACAAGGAGTCGGTCACGGAGATCGCGCTCAGCCTCGGCTATCACGATCCGGCCCACTTCACGCGCGCCTTCCGCCGATGGAAAGGCACAACTCCAACGGCCTATCGCGCAGCGCTGGCGGGACCGGCCTAAAACGCCTCTTTGAGCGAAAACGGGCAGCGCTGGAAACAGCGCAGTCTCTCAAAGCTCGAGCGCGCGGCGCACTTCGAACACTTCCATGATGCGCGCGCCGCGGTGCGGACCGTCGACCACGAACGTCCAGCGCCCTTCCGTGAACGTGTCGCACATCTTGACGCCCTTGATCAGGATCCAGTGGCCTTCCTTGCCCTTGTGAATGGCCAGGATGTAGTGCGCCCAGGCGTTGCGCGGCTTCTGCATCCACGTCCACACCGTCGGCCGCTTCTTGCGCTCGAGGTGCATGAAGCTTTCTTTGAGCGCCATCTCGTAGCCGTAGACCGCGAG
>JAAYXG010000224.1 GCA_012516015.1 Lysobacteraceae bacterium
AGCGTCCGTGCGCGCGGGCGATTCGCTCTCCGGAGCGCTTTGCGCGGGCGTCGAGGCAGGCTGCCTGCCGCTTGTCTCCGTCGTCGTCGCAGCCGCGGGCTCGGACGGCTCTTCCGCACGTGCTGGCGCCTCACTCTGCACTCCGGTGTCGGACTCCGTCGACGCGTCGCTCGAGACCGGGCCGGGCACCGCAATCGACGCGTCGATGTTCTGCACGGGCGGCGGTATGCGCGTGACGAGAAAGATCGCCACCGCGACGATCGCGATCACTCCAGCGACCGCCGCGAGCCGGCGCAAGCGACGCGCGCGAACGTCGTCCGGAATCGAGAGCAACTCGGGAGGCACGAGATCATGCCCCGACTCGCCGGTTCCAAGCGCGCTCAACAGGTCGACGACATCGATCTTTCGATCCGCGCGATCCCAAGCGAGCGCACGCTGCAGCGCATGCCATTGCCGATGACTCAAGCTCGCAATGCGCGATGGGCGTCGCCCATGGGCACGCGCCAAGAACGCGGAGCGCCCGCCGTAAGGGTGACGACCGGACAACAGCTCGTAGGCGATGCACGCGAGACTGTACACATCGTCGCTCGGATCCGGATCGAGGCCATGCACGCGCTCCGCGCTCGCATAAGCGGGCGTGCCGATCGACACGTTGCCCTGCTCGTCGTGCAGATCGCCGCTTCTTGCCGAGCGCGAACGAGCGAAGCCGAACTCGAGCACACGCACTTCGCCGGTCGAGGTGATCATCACGTTGCGCGGCTTCAAATCGCCGTGGACGATTTCACGCCGGTGCGCGTGCGCAAGTGCCGCCCCGATCGCGCCGATGAGTGCGAGCGCATGCTTCCGCGACATGGGCTGACCGTTCAATCGGCGCAGCACATTCGCAAGCGAGGCGCCCTCCAGCAACTCCATGACGATGAAGTAGGTGTTGCCGTCGCGATCGAGATCGAACACGTTCGCGATGTTCGGATGCGACAGCGACTGCGCCTGATGGAACTCGCGCTCCAGCTCCGCGCGCGCCTCCGGCTGCGCATCGTACGCCGCGTTCAACACCTTCACCGCCACATAGCGGGCGGACTCCGCCAGGTTGGCCCGGTGTCGATCGAGCGCCTTGTAGATCGTGCTCGTGTGGCCGTGACCCAATACGGAGAGAAGCTCGTAGCGATCGCGCAGCACGCGCCGTCCTGGCGTAGCGGAGACTCGAGCCTCAGGTCTCGATGGCTCTCGCTGCGGCGGCGGAGTCTGCGCCGGCGCGCGCGCTTCTCTTGCTGCGATGGCATTACGAATCCGCGCTGCTCGCTCGGTGAGCGAGGCAGTTCGCTTCGGTAGGGTGCGGTCCGACAGCGGGAGCGCGGGCGCCGCCTCGTCATCGACATCTTCATCCTCTTCCTCTTCCGCGTCTTCGCCCTCTGCGGCGTCCGCCGCGCGCCCCTGCTCGTCGGTCCGACGCGCGCCGCCCGCGCCGTCCGATACGATGTCGTCAGTGTGGCCGGATTCCGACTCATGCTCGTCGGAGATACGAGTCGCCGGCTGGGCACCTTGAGATTGCGCGCGGGCACTTGCACCCTTCGGCGCGCCGACTGCAAGCTGAGAGATCTTCATTTTCAGCTCGCGGGCCACATCGACCTCTATGCGCCCGAGACGTTGATAGCGATCCAACAATGAGAGCGCGTCCCAGGGGGCTTCCGCATCGCTACTGCACACGGAGATGAACGCTTCCTCCATGTCGGCGCGTTCGCAGCGACCGGCTTGATAGTCGTCCAACCAGCCCGCGAGAACGAGCTCCGCGCTCTCGTGGTTGCCGGACGGATGATGGTCGATCGACACGCTCATGATCTCAGTCTAGGAAGCTCCGATGGGCGGGTCTACCCGAGGTAGGCAAATTCGGCGAGAGGCAGCAAATGGGCTATTGAGCGCCTGCTGGGTGCGCCTCGGACTCGGTAGACCGCAGCACTTTTTCCATCCGGTAATCGTCCATCACGAAGCCGCTGCCGATGTCTATCACGACGTCTGCGGCAATGCGAAAGCCGAGCCGTTCGTAGACTCTGACGGAAGGATTTCCCTTGTTGACAGTGAGCCAGAGCCGAGTAAGACCGCGCTGGCGGGCAAGTTGCTCAATGAACTCCATACAGCGCCGCCCGGTTCCCGAACCGCGACTCGACTTGTGCAAATAAAGCTTACTGATGAACAGCTCGCCGGCCGCAGGCTCCGGTTTGACGGACAGATAGCCAATGAGGGCACCACTCCTGCGCACGACGAAATACTCGTACCCGCTATCGAGCTGCTCGCGGATCGCCCCAGCACTCTGGAACCGCCCAAGCATGTAGTCAACTTGGGCTCGACCGATCAGGGGAATGTAATACTCGTTCCAAACGTCGCGCGCGAACGAAGCCACTGTCTCGATGTCGTCATGCAGCGTCAGCGGCCGGATATCGACTGATTCCATCATAGGTGTGAGTGTAGGGTGTGGCGTGTAGGGTATAGACAAAGAGAGCGCTTAGCGCTCCACACCTTACACCAGACATCTCAAGGCCGCCGCCGTTCGGCGCGGCTCACGCGGGGGCGGCGAGGCGCGCGCTCGACGCCGTGCCCGGCGTACCGCTCACCCACTGCCGTCCTTCACGCGCATCGAGCCTCACGACGATGCCGACAGGGCGGTGGAACTCCTTGCATTCGGTCGGGAGTCGCGAATCGGCGAAATAGGCTTTGACGAGATCGATAACGGTCGCTGACGGCTCCTTCATGTGCGGCAGCTCGGGCGTGTGTGCAAAGATGCCGACGCGCCAGCTCTGCTTGCGAGCGCCAAGCGCACGCAGCTCCTTGCAAAATCGATCCATCAACAAGAGTGTCGAGCTCAACGTATTGTCCGTCAGGTCGATCGGCTGATGATGATCGGCCGTCGCGACGTACTTCAGGTTGAGCAAGCCGCCCGCTCCTTGCGTCTCGTCGTGGACACACACGGCGAGCGCCGCGCGCAGCTCGGCGACCAAGAGCACGGGCTCGCGAGAAACGCGGAACGTGTCGGACTCGACGAGAATTTCGGTCTGGATAGTCATGCCTCCGCGATCATGCCGATTTCGACTTACTCCAAGTTGAGGCATGGTTCACGGAACCGTGAACAGTGACAGCAGGTGACAGTTCGCGTCGCATTACGACGACGCGTGCCGTCGCACGCACCTGGACGTGTAGACGTCTACTTAGCCCCGCGCACTCCACCAAAGCTCAGCGCCGCAGTGGCTATGAACACTTCGCGCAAGAAATAAACGAGCGCGGCCGCGAGGCTGAGGAGAGCGACGACGAACACCACGGCGATCGGCACCGCGAGCTCCAATTGCAACGCGGAGCTTACGAATAGCGCGGCCACGACGAGCGACACCAGCAGGCCGCACAGCACGCAGAGCGCGATCGCGCGATTGATCAGCGTTGCACGCTTCGACAGCACCTTCAGCCGCTCGTGGAGATCGTCAGCCTCCTCGGGGCTCGCGTTCGGCAGCTCCGCTTCCATGAGCCTCGCCCGATCGATGATGCGACCGATGCGAGTCGCGAGCACGTTCAGCGTCGCGCCCACCCCCGCCAACAGGAAAACCGGAGCGACCGCGAGCTGGATGACTTGAGCGACGGACATGGCGTGAGGCGACATGGTTTGCTTTTTTTTGGGCTCTGGGCTCTGGGCTCTGGCCAGAAGGGATGCAGGGTCGTCCCTAAACTTGCCAGGAATCTATCTTGCCAGAGCCCAGTGCCCAACGCCCAGAGCCCTGTTCGCCGCTGCAACCCTTTTCGCGTTCGTCGCGTCCAAGATGAACGAAGGCGCTACGAGCCCCCTGAGGACAGGAGAGAACGATGAGAAGAGCCTTGGCTGCTGCCTTGATTTGTCTGTCTTTGGCCGCGCATGCGAACAATGACGTCTCGAAAATGAACGGCGCGATTCGCATCGAGGCGGGACGCGCCGTGGGCGAGGTTTCATCGGTCAACGGCTCGATTCGACTCGAAGAGGGCGTGACTGCGGATGACGTCGATACCGTGAACGGTGCGATTCATATCGGCGCTCGCGCGCGCGTCGGCGAGATCGATACGGTCAACGGCAGCATCACGCTCGACGAGGAGACCGAGGCGCGCGCGATCGAATCCGTCAACGGCGGAATTCGCGTCGGGCGGAACAGTCGAGTCGCGGAAGACGTAACCTGCGTCAATGGGTCGATTTCTCTCGGGGAAGGCAGCAGCGTCGATGGCAACGCGGAAACCGTGAACGGCGCGATCACGCTCGATAGAGCGCGTGTCGGGGGACGTCTCAAGACGACGAACGGCAATATCACCGTCGGCGCCAAATCGCATGTTGCGAGGGGCATGCTTGTGAAGAAACCGAGCTTCAGCTTCTTCAACCGCAACAGCCGCAAGCCGAGAATCGTGATCGGCCCGGAAGCGATCGTCGAAGGCACGCTCGAGTTCGAGCGCGAGGTCGATCTGTACGTCAGCGACACGGCGAGGATCGGCACGGTGCGGGGCGCAAACCCGATTCGATTCACCGGCGACCGGCCCTGAGGTAGCCGGAGCCTACGGCCGTCAGCCTACAGCGCGACCCGAGGCTCTACGGTACACGATGACCTCGCCTCGCATCTGCCGCTCCAGGTCGCCCCTGTGCGCGAGATACTCTAGATGTGCGACGGCTTCGCCGAGAGCGAATAAGAAGTGCATACCGGCAAGCTCGCGACGGTAGAGCACGGGAAGCGATTCGTAGGCCGAGAGCGGCACTTTGCAGGCATCCAGAAGCTTATCGATCTGCGCCTGGTGGTGAGCCCGCAGGTCGTCGATGCGCGGTCGCAGGCCATAGAATGGCAGGCCATGCGACGGCAGTACGAGCGTGTCGGCCGGCAGCTCGCGCAGACGTTCGAGCGAGGAGAGGTATGCCCGCAATGGATTCGCGTTCGGCTGTTGAAACATGATGCTGATGTTGGGCGAGATCGCCGGCAATACTTGATCCCCGCTGATCAGAACCCGGTCTTGGCCGCGCCACAAACAGAGATGCCCGTCCGCATGACCCTCCGTACTCAGCGCGCGCCACTCGCCGCTCTCCCAATCTAGCGCCTGCGAATCTTCGAGGTACTGATGCACGCGCGGCACGCCGCTCGTCATGCGCGCGAAGCGCTCTGGCTTCAACAGGGGCTGCAATTCCGTCGTGTCGGTCACGCCGTGCGCGCGCAGGAACGCCTCGACCTCTGCACGCGAGGGGGAGGCAACCGTGCCGTAGACCGCCTCGGCCAGCTCGTGGGAGCGCTCGGACATCCACACGGGAATGGAATAGCGTTCTTGCAGCCAACTCGCGAGCCCGATGTGATCCGGATGAACGTGCGTCACGAATAGCGCAAGCGGCGGGTCGTTCGCGAACGCGTCGGCGTCGAGACGTTCCCAAGCGTCCTTGCACATCGACGCCGACATCCCGGTATCGACGAGCAGATGGCCGCGCGCGGACTCGATGAGCCACACGTTGATGTGGTTGAGATCGATCGGCAACGGGATACGCGCCCACCAAACGTTCTCCGCGATGCGCGTACGCTCGCCGAAGCCCGGCGCCGGCACCGCCGTGTACTCGATGCGGCGCGGGTCGGAAGGCAACGCTGCGCCTTCCACGGTTACGGAAGGCGAACGGTCGGTCCGGGATGCACTTTCGTCAGGTTCGTTCATGATCTCGGTGAGCAATATCGCTCACCTATCATGAAGCGATTCGGCGCGAAGGTGAAATTCCGCTCTGCAAACGCGAGGTTCGGGCTGAAATTGAAGGCTGGAGCCAGACTTCAGAACGATCCAGGCTTGCCCTAGCTCCTAGCGCTATAGCTTCGTATTAGCCGACGTTTCCCAGCGCGACGGCGTCGTTCGCTCGCGATTGCTCCTGTGCGAGCAAATTGAACACGCGTTCGTCAGAACGCAGCACGAAACTGTTTCCCGACTGCTGCTTCGCCAGCTTCTTCACGTGAGTGAGGAGTTGCGCGATCGCATCGGCGCTCGATGCGCCGCACGTGTCCGAATCGAGCGCGGCAACCGAGAGGGTGAGCAAAGGAAACGTCTGCGTCATGCCGTCGCGGTTAGCGGCGACGATGTGGCCCGCGCTCGCATGCTCAGGCGAATAAAAATTCGGCACGGTCGCCGCGAAGCGCTCGATCACGCGCACAACGCGCTCGCGCCAATCGGCCGAGCGCATCACGACGAGAAAGTCATCGCCGCCGACATGCCCGACGAAATCCAAACGCGCCGAAAACGTGCTCTTCAGCAATCCGGCGATATGCAGGATGATTTGATCGCCCTGCGCGAAGCCGTACACGTCGTTGTAGGGCTTGAAGGAATCGAGGTCGAAGTACGCGACGACGAAGCGTTTGCGATTGTCGATGAGCTTGTCGATCGCGGCGCGAATGGCGCTATTGCCCGGCAGCAGCGTGAGCGGATTGGAATGCTTGGCCGCCTGCAGTTGCTGCTCGGTGATGAGCCGCAACAGATCGATCGTCTGCCCGATCCCGAGATAGCGGCCGTCCTTGGTGATGATGAATTCCTCGGTGATGCGCGGCGTTCCCTTTTGCGTCACGAGCCGGCTCGCCTGCTCCAGACGAAGCTGCGCGTCGACGAGGAGCGTCGGGCTCTCCATGACGGCGGTGACGGGTTTCTTGTTGTAGATCTCGGGATGCAGCGGTTTCGCGAGCAGCGAGAACAGCGGCTCACGACGTACGACGCCGAGCGGCCGGCCCTCTTTCACGACGGCGAACGTGTGTTGCCCGGGGTGCTCTCGAAAATGCTCGGCAAGCTCGTGCACGCGCATGTCCGGCGTGATCGGCGGAACATAGATGGCGATATGCTCGGCCGAGAGCGTCACCTGAGAGGCGAACGAACGCTCGAGCGATTCGAGCTGCTGGAGCGCCGCGGTGGGCTTGGCGGCCGGCCGGCCGAAGAGATTGCCCTGCAATCGATCGACCCCGAGCTCGATGAGCTCGCGGCATTCGCGCTCCGTCTCGACGCCCTCCGCGATGACGCGGCAGCCGATCGCGCGGCTTATATCGAGCATCGAACGCACGAACTCGAGCTTCGTCGGATCGCTGTCGATCCCGCTCACGAAGTACCGATCGATCTTCACGTAGTCGGGACGCAGCTCGGACCACGTCCGCAGTCCCGATGATCCGGCGCCGAGATCGTCGATCGCGATCGCGCAACCCGCCTGGCGCAGCCGCTGGGAGGTCGAGCGCAAGCGCACGTAATCATCGAGCAGACTCTCCTCCGTCAGCTCGATCACGCAGCGATCGGGCGGCATGCCTGCCGATGCCGCGAGCGCGAGGAAGCGGGACGCGAAATCCGGCTCCTCGTAGATCGTGTCCGGAGAGACGTTCACGAATAGCTTGCCCGCGACGCGCGAGGCGACGAACTGTCTGAACGCGCTCTGGATGCACAAAAAATCCAGCTCGAACTTCACGCCGCCGCGCCGCGCCGCGTCGAACAGATTCTGCGGCGAATGGAGCCAGCTGTCCGAGGGCCCTCGCGTCAATGCCTCGAAACCGCAAATAGCTCGCGAGCGCGGATCGACGATCGGCTGAAACAGCGTCGCGATTCGCCCCTCACGCACGAGCGCCATGAGCTCGTGCGTTGCGGCGTCGAGCCTGCGCAGGCGCAAGGTGGGCGAGTCGGGACGCGGATCGGACATGCGAATCGGACATACGGGCCCGTGAAACCACGGGTACGTTAATGGCCCGAAATGGCGCGAGTCCGAGATGTGCTTCGCAGACCTGCGGCAATTCCCGACACAAACATCAGGCGCGAGCTGGGCATGTGACGCCGTTCGCGCCGGCCGCTCGGCCCGCCGGGCCGAGCCGAAAGCTGCCGCTGGAAAGGCTGCGTCCCTCGCCGAGAAGGCTGCCGCTAGAGAGCTGGCGCTGGAAGGAAAACAGAGGGTGGGCCCGTCCGCGATGGCCGCAATAAAAAAGTAGAACGCCTACTACGAGCGATAGCCTGCTCGGCGAGGGCGGCGGCCTTTCCAACGAGAGCCTTCTCGCTGTTAGCGGCGGATACGCCGCGGTCAGCTTTCGCGCTGATCTCTAGCGCTTCATGGCATCGAAGAACTCCGCGTTCGTCTTCGTATCCTTCATCTTGTCGATGAGGAACTCGATCGCAGCGAGCTCATCCATCGGATGCAGGAGCTTGCGCAGGATCCAGATCTTCTGCAGCTCGTCGGGCGAGGTGATCAGCTCCTCGCGGCGTGTGCCTGAACGGTTGATGTTCACGGCCGGGAACACGCGCTTCTCGGCGACGCGTCGGTCCAAGTGGATCTCGGAATTACCCGTGCCCTTGAACTCTTCGTAGATGACGTCGTCCATGCGCGAGCCCGTATCGATCAGCGCGGTCGCGAGAATCGTCAGCGAACCGCCCTCTTCGATGTTGCGTGCCGCACCGAAGAAGCGCTTCGGGCGCTGCAAGGCGTTCGCATCGACACCGCCCGTGAGCACCTTGCCCGAGCTCGGGACGACGGTGTTGTAGGCGCGCGCGAGGCGCGTGATCGAGTCGAGCAGAATGACGACGTCGCGCTTGTGCTCGACGAGACGCTTCGCCTTCTCGATGACCATCTCCGCGACTTGGACGTGGCGGGTCGCCGGCTCGTCGAAGGTCGAGGACACGACTTCGCCGCGCACGGTACGCGCCATCTCGGTCACTTCCTCGGGCCGCTCGTCGATGAGCAGCACGATGAGATAGACCTCCGGATGGTTCGAAGTGATCGAGCTGGCGATGTTCTGCAGCAGCATCGTCTTACCGGCTTTCGGCGGCGAGATGATGAGGCCGCGCTGGCCTTTGCCGATCGGCGCAACGAGATCGATGATGCGAGCGGTCAGGTCCTCGCTCGATCCGTTGCCTCGCTCGAGCTTCAGACGCTTCGTCGGGTGCAGCGGCGTCAGGTTCTCGAAAAGCACCTTGTGCTTCGCGCCTTCCGGCGAATCGAAATTGATCTCGCCGACCTTGAGGAGCGCGAAGTAACGCTCGCCGTCCTTCGGCGGGCGAATCAGGCCGGAAATCGAGTCGCCCGTGCGCAGGTTGAAGCGCCGGATCTGACTCGGGCTCACGTAGATGTCGTCCGGCCCCGCCAGATACGAGCTGTCCGCCGAGCGCAGGAAGCCGAAGCCATCCTGCAGGATCTCGAGCACGCCGTCGCCGTAGATGTCCTCGCCGGAGCGCGCATGCGCCTTGAGAATCGAGAAGATGATGTCCTGCTTGCGCGAGCGAGCAAGATTCTCGAGACCCATCTTCTGCGCGATTTCGACGAGCTCCGGAACGGGCTTCAGCTTCAGTTGCGTCAGATTCATCGACTGACGCGAAGCCGCGAGCTCCGAAGGGGAAATGATGCCTACGTCATCGGCATCGAAATCGTCGACCGGCAGATCGTCGTGTTGTTGTTGATGACGGTGGTTACCGCGATCGCGATTCCCGTCGTTGCCGCGTTGGCGATTGCCGCCCTTGCCCGGACGATTGCGGGCTTGATTACCGAGATAGCCTCTCACAGTTTGCTGTCCAAAAATGCAGCCAGGTCAGATTTTCTAAGGGCCCCGACCTTCTGGCCTTCGACCTGGCCGTTCTTGAAGAGGATGAGGGTCGGGATGCCGCGCACGTTGAAGCGCGCGGGGGTCTTGGGGTTTTCGTCGATGTTCAGCTTTGCGATCGTGATCTTGTCTTTGTACTCATCGGCGATCTCATCGAGCATCGGCGCGATCATCTTGCACGGGCCGCACCATTCGGCCCAGAAATCCAACAGAACGGGACGATTCGCCTTGACGACGTCATCTTCAAAGCTTGCGTCTGTAACGTGCACAATCGTGTCGCTGCTCACCAGAAACTACCTCCGTTAAGGCTCTGAACCAGCTACTCGAGCCGTTTCGCCGATGTGTTTGGTCGATTCAGTTCGTCGATGTTCGCGGGTACGAGGAATGACTTCGAACTCGTTCGAAAAATCCGGGCGGGAAAAGGACCGAGTGACTGTCTGTGCTCGGTCGGGCACAATGCTGGGCGCTAAGCCTCCGTAGAGAATGCCCTGAACAAATCTGTGTTGAGCCGTGCTCGTGCTCGTTGAAAACCAATCGTTGTGCGAAACATTCCCCGACGGGGGTCTTGTTTACGAGGAGCGTGGTGCCGGTAGTCCGGTCGGGGCGGGTGCGGATGAATCCGCTCTGTTGAGGCTATTAGAACCGGCCCCATTTCAATTTGCAAGCCTCCAGATTCCGCATCCTGCACTCGCATCACAATAACCCTGAATGCCACCCACTCAATGTCCGAATCCCATCTAACCGAGCTCTCGTTCTCTAGCCTGCATTTACCCGAAACCCTGGAAAAGGGGTTGGCCGACGCCAGCTTCGAGCGTTGCACGCCCATCCAAGCACAGACGCTGCCGCACGCGCTTGCGGGATTGGATGTCGCCGGTCAGGCACAGACGGGTACGGGGAAAACCGCAGCCTTTCTCGTCGCGATGTACGCACGGCTGATTCGCGAACCGGCTCCGGTTTCGCGCAATCTCAACGCTCCGCGTGCGTTGATCATCGCACCAACGCGCGAGCTGGCGGTTCAGATCCATCGCGACGCCGAAGTTCTCGGCTCGCATACGGGGCTCACGCTCGGTCTCGCCTTCGGCGGCGTCGACTACGAGAAGCAGCGTCACCATCTCGAACAGGGGGTGGACATCCTGATCGGCACTCCGGGCCGGATCATCGATTTCGTCAAGCAACGCGTCATCGACCTGCGCTCGGTACAGGTTCTCGTGCTCGACGAGGCCGACCGCATGTTCGATCTGGGCTTCATTTCCGACATCCGCTACATCCTGCGCAGGCTCCCGCCGCCCGAACAGCGACTCAACATGCTGTTCTCCGCCACGCTTTCGCATCGCGTGCTCGAGCTCGCGTACGAGCACATGAACGATCCGACGCTCGTGCGCATCGAGCCCGACAAGATGACGGTCGATCGTGTGCGCCAAGTCGTCTACTACCCCTCCATGGACGAAAAGCCGCGCCTGCTCGTCGGCTTACTGAAGCAAATGAAGCCGCGTCGCAGCATGGTCTTCGTCAATACGCGCCGCGCCGCCGAGGAGATCGAGGCGCTCCTGCGCGCGAACGGCATCAACGCCGAAGCGATCTCGGGCGATGTCCCGCAGCGCAAACGTCTGCGCATGCTGCGCGATTTTCACGAGGGCACCCTTTCCGTGTTGATCGGCACCGACGTCGCCTCGCGCGGGCTGCACATCCCTGACGTCACCCACGTATTCAACTACGACTTGCCGCAAGATCCCGAGGACTACGTGCATCGGATCGGGCGCACGGCAAGAGCCGGGACCGAAGGCGACGCGATCAGCTTCGGATGCGAGAACTACGTGATGTCCTTGCCTGATATCGAAGCGTACATCGGTCGGAAGCTTCCGGTCGCTCCGGTGCCCGTCGAATCGCTGCCCGACACCGAGTTGCCGGCGGCCCGCGAGCGGCCCCGCTTCGGCGAGCGCCGCGGAGGCAACGGGCACGGGCGCGGTCCGCGCCGATCGCGCAGAAATCGCCACGAGCGGTCGCACGCACCTGCCACGGAAAAGCCAGCCGACGACGCGCCGCAGCCCGCCGAGGCGAACGCGAAGGGCTCGGAAAGCTCGGAGCAGCCCCCAAAGCGCAAGCGGCGACGTCGGGGCCGTCGAGGCCAAGGCGCCGGTGAAGCGCAGGGCGCTCCACCTCCGAAGTCAGAGTGATATTGGGGTACCTCCGAAGTCAGAGTGATATTGGGGTCCGGTTGACGTTTGACAAGCCAGGGACTCGGAACTTCCTTCAATCGTCGACCAGCTCCTGCACGCCGCGCACCGCCGGAAACTCCTCCACCGTCCTGGCCCCTTGCGTGCTATCGGGATGCGTGATGGCGACGATGCGCCCAATGCCGTAATCGCGCGCGGCCCTGAGCACGGCCAGACTGTCGTCGACGAACAAAGCGCGCGCCGGATCGAACGCCAATTCCGCCTGCAGCCGCTGCCAAAAGCTCGGGTGCTCCTTCGGGAAGCCGTAGGCATGGGAGCTGACGACGTGGTCGAAATAGCGCAGCAAGTTCGTTTGCGCGGCCTTGACGGCAAGGCTGTTGTGATGCGCGTTCGTCACGAGCGCCGTCCGCGGCCCGCGCTCGCGAAGGAACTGCAGAAAGGGCTCGGCGCCCGGAAGGAACCGCACATGCTCGCGCATCTCGCGTTTGAGCTGCGCGATATCGAGCGCCAGCTCGCGCGTCCAGTAGTCGACGCAGTACCAGTCGAGCGTGCCGCGATTCGCGGCGAACCGCGGCGTCAGCTCCTCATGGGCGCGCTCGAGGGGGATGCCGTGCCGGTTCGCGTAGCGCAGCGGCACGAGCTCCTGCCAAAAGTAGTTGTCGAACCTGAGATCGAGCAGCGTACCGTCCATGTCGAGCAGGACGATCTCGATGGCGGACCAATCGAGGCGAGGCAAGGGGATCATGCTGAAGCGGTTGGCGGTTGGCGGTTAGCGGGAAGCTCAAGAGGCGAGCCGCTGGGTTCGGCGTAGCGCACGCGAGCGAGATAGAACAGTCTACCTCCTAGTCACGCAGATCCGTTCTACTATGCCGCCCGCTCGGCCGCGAACGTGAAATCGCCTCTCACCACCCATCTCTAACCGCGAACCGCTAGCCGCTAACCGCTTCATGTACCTGGACTGGACCTTCCTCGTTCTACTCTGCCTCGCGGCCGCGATCGCCTGGTTCTGGCAAGACAGTCTTGCGGCACGCGAAATGGCGAACGCCGCCGCAATCGAGGCGTGCGAGCGGCTCGCTCTGCAATTTCTGGATGGAACCGTCGCGTTCGCGCGCATGCGGCTCGCCCGCGGCGCTTCAGGCTGGCTCGTTCTGCGGCGCACCTACGTGTTCGATTACACGGCGAACAGCATCGAGCGGCGGCAAGGCTTCGTTGTCGTATGCGAACGACGCGTCGAAACCGTGGGCTATGCGCCCGAAGAGCGCCCCGACGCGCAGTATCGGCGCGTACGACCGGCCGAGCCCGCGCGCATCGTACGCCTCGATGACTGGCGTCGCGCGGAGAAAACGCAAGAGGACGCGGAGGCACGCGCGTCTCCCCGAGCATCCGAGCGCGAAGATTCGGGGAATTGACGAGCGTCAAGCTATCCGGTGCAACTCGCATCCTCGCTTGCGGTAAAGTACGCACTCCATGAGCGAGTCCGAAAACAAGGTCGAGACAGAGACTTTCCAGCGCCTCGAGCGTCTGCGAGATCTCAGAATCGAGCACCGCGACCTGGACGACGTGATCAATCGGCTGCAGATGGACCTCTACGTCAATGAAGTCCAATTGCGGCGACTCAAGAAACGCAAGCTCATGCTGAAGGATCAGATCGCACGCCTGGAAAGCGAGCTGATTCCGGATCTGAACGCGTGAGCCGTAATAAGACGGTTTGTATCCGTCCGAACGCCGCCAACGGCGGGGCTGCCCAGCTGCGCTATGTCCGACTTGTTAGGTAATCTCGTTCGCGAACTCCAAGCCCTGCTGACCGGGCAGTCGCTCGTTCAGCTCGCGGGCATTCTCGTTGCGGTCCTCGTCTCCATTTGGGCAAGCCGACGCATGCGCGAGACCGAGCGCGCGAAGGCGGCCTTGGCCGACCAAGGAATCGGAGCGCGCCTCACGGAAGCGCTCCTGATCGCAAGCCCGCACGCGACCGCGACCGTGCTGATCGCCGCGTTCGGCGGCGTACTGCACGCGCTGAAGACCGACAGCGGCATCGTGGATCACGCGATCACGCTGGCCGGGCTCCTGCTTCTGATCCGCATCGGCGTTTATCTGGTGCGTCTCTCCCTCGGGGATCGGACGAAGGGTTGGGGCAACGCGATCACCTTCCTCATCTGGGCCGTGCTCGCCCTGCACGTGCTCGGCTGGTTCGATCCGCTCGTGTCCGCGCTCGACAGTGTCGGCATCAAGACGACGAAGAG
>JAAYXG010000225.1 GCA_012516015.1 Lysobacteraceae bacterium
CCGAATGCATTCACCTCTTGAGTCATCGCGCGCAGGGCCCGCTCGTTGCGATCAACTGCGGCTCCATTCCCGCCTCGCTCATCGAGGCGGAGCTTTTCGGGTACGAGAAGGGAAGCTTTACCGGCGCCTCTCGTTCGCATGCCGGTGTCTTCGAACGGGCGACGGGCGGGACGCTCTTTCTCGATGAGGTCACCGAGATGCCGCTCGACATGCAGACGCGCTTGTTGCGCGTTTTGGAGACGGGTCGGTTCTATCGAGTCGGAGGAACTCAAGAGATCAAGACCGACATACGAGTCGTGGCAGCCACGAATCGCAACATTACCGAAGCGGTCGCGAACCGGCAGTTGCGCGAGGATCTCATGTATCGTCTCGCCGTATTCCCGTTGCACGTGCCGCCGCTGCGAGAGCGAGCCGGGGACGTGCCGCTCTTAGCCGAGCACTTTTTGGTCATGCTCAATCGAGCGAACGATTCTCAGAAGCGCTTCTCTGCTGCGTTCCTCGATGCGCTGCGGACGTATCGGTGGCCCGGCAACGTACGAGAGCTCAAGAACGCAGTAGAGCGCAGCTTCATCCTCGCCGACGACGTTCTCGAGTTCGACTTGCCGATCGCGATGCCGGTGCCGGCATCGGAACCAGAAGTGCGGCCGGCGGGATTGCATGTACCGCTCGGGTCGCGACTCGATGAAGCCGAGCGCTCGTTGATCGAAGTCACTCTCGACTACTGCGACGGCGACAAGAAACGCGCTGCCGCCGTGTTGGGCTGCAGCTTGAAGACGCTGTACAACAAGTTGAACAGCTACGCGAGGGACAATGCGGCGGCTCGAGCTCGATCCGCAGCGCCGCCGCATGCTGACGGGCCGCTTTCGTCGGCGCCGATGTGAGTTGGAGTGACGGGGACGAGTCACCCGTCGCTCGTCGCTTTTCAGGCTTGCCTCCTCTTCCGAAGCGCCCTAGACTCGATACCAGACATCTGTCTGGTATCGAGCACAAATGCCCCCTCTTTCTCCTAAGCAGTTGGAAGTACTCGCATTTATCCGCCGCTTCATGGAAGAACGCGGATGGCCGCCTACGCGCGGCGAGATCGCCGCAGGTCTAGGGCTCAAGAATCGCCAAGGCATCGATCAACACTTGCGCGCGCTGGAGCAGAAGGGCGCGATCGAGCTGACCCCCGGAATTTCCCGCGGTATTCGCCTAACCGACGAAGCACCGCATCTGAACCAGCCGCGTGGCGTGAAAGAAAAAAAGAGCGTGTTCGGCCTGCCGCTGCTCGGAAGAATCGCCGCAGGCTCTCCGATTCTGGCAACCGAGAATATCGAGGAGCACGTTCGTGTCGATGGCGCTCTATTCAGCCCGCATGCGGATTTTCTGCTACGGGTGCGCGGCGACAGCATGAAGGACGCGAACATCTTCGATCGCGACCTTCTCGCCGTCCATCGCACTTCGCAGGCACGCAATGGACAGATCGTCGTGGCGCGCATCGACGATGAGGCGACCGTGAAGTACTACCGACGACGAAACGATCGCGTGTTCCTCGAGCCCGCCAATGCCGATTACTCACCGATCGAGATCGATCTGCGTCGCCATGAGCTCACGATCGAAGGACTGGCGGTCGGCGTGATTCGAAACGGGATCGGAGCCAATCGATGATGCACGGAGGCTCTTCTTTATCGAGTCACGAAGCACGAATCACAAGTCACTTCTTCCATGGACCGTGCCGCAACGTTGGAGTATCTCGCACGCCTGTGTCGCTCGGGTCGCGACACATCTGCCGCGCAGACTATAGAGCGCAGCGGATGGCCTTGCCTCGATGCGATACTGCCCGGCGGCGGATGGCCGGTAGGCGCGATCGTCGAGCTCATGCCCATGGCAACCGGCATCGGCGAATTGCGCTTCGTGCTTCCTACTTTGGCGCAACTCAGCCGCACTGAACGTTACGTCGGGCTCGTCTCTCCTCCTTACATTCCATTCGCGCCGGCGCTCGTCCAACACGGCATCGCTCTCGAGCGGTTCGCCGTCATCGATGCTCGCGCGAGCGAAGATGCGCTGTGGGCGTTCGAACAGACATTGCGCTGTAGATCGTTCGGCGCGGTGCTCGCCTGGTGCTCGACCGCGAAGGATCGCGAAGTACGTCGGTTGCAGCTCGCCGCCGAATCGGGCGGCAGCATCGGCTTCTTATACAGATCGCCATCCGCCGCACTCGAGCCCTCCCCCGCCGCCATCCGCCTACGCTTGCAGGCGAGCGA
>JAAYXG010000226.1 GCA_012516015.1 Lysobacteraceae bacterium
GCGTCATGCGGTCGAGGCGTTCGGCTCCGGCGCACAGTGGTTCGCGGATCTCGATGCCTTGATTGCGGATGCGCGCGGCTCACTTCACGAAGGGGTCGTCGTGCTCATCAAGGGCTCGCGCGCGAACAAGCTCGAACGCGTCGCCGCAGCGCTAGCAAGTGAAACAACGCAAACGAACAGCCCAAGCCCCAAGCCCCAAGCCCCGCGCCCGTAGCACCCGTGCTCTATTACCTTACGCAACGCCTGACCGACGTCGAATCCGCGTTTCGCGTGTTCGGCTACTTGACGCTGCGCGCGATTCTCGCGGCGCTGACGGCGCTCATCATTTCGTTGATCGTCGGTCCCTGGATGATTCGTGCGTTGTCGACGAATCAGATCGGTCAGCGCGTGCGCGACGACGGGCCGAAGACGCATCTGCCGAAGGCCGGTACGCCCACGATGGGCGGTGCGCTCATTCTCGTCGCGATGTGCGCGAGCACGCTCCTGTGGGCGGATCTGACGAATCGTTTCGTCTGGATCGTGCTGCTCACGACGATTGCGTTCGGGCTCATCGGGTTTTGGGACGACTATCTGAAGCTCGTGGTCGGCAACAGTCGCGGACTCATCGCGCGCTACAAATATTTCTGGCAATCGGTCGCGGGACTCGCGTGCGCCATCGCGCTCTATGTCACCGCGAAGTCGCCGGCGGAGCTCGCGCTGCACGTTCCCTTCTTCAAATCGGTCGCAGTCCCGCTCGGGCTCGGCTACATCGTCATCACGTATTTCGTCATCGTCGGCATGAGCAATGCGGTCAATCTCACGGACGGACTCGACGGGCTCGCGATCATGCCTGCGGTCTTGGTGGGCGGCGCTCTGGGGGTGTTTGCTTATGCAACGGGCAATGCGATCTTCTCGGATTATCTCGGCATACCTTTTATCGAAGGAACCGGTGAAATCTTGGTGTTCTGCGCGACGCTGGTGGGCGCTGGACTCGGATTTCTTTGGTTCAACACATATCCAGCGCAAGTGTTCATGGGTGATATTGGCGCGCTCGCGATCGGTGCGGCATTAGGCGTCGTTGGCGTCATCGTTCGACAAGAAATCGTGCTGTTCGTGATGAGCGGCGTGTTCATCATGGAGACGGTTTCGGTGATGCTGCAAGTGGCGAGCTTCAAGCTCACCGGCAAGCGCATCTTCCGCATGGCGCCGATTCATCATCACTTCGAGCTCAAGGGTTGGGCGGAGCCGAAAGTCATCGTGCGCTTTTGGATCCTCTCGGTGATTCTCGTTCTCGTCGGTCTTGCGACCCTGAAGGTGCGATGAACGTGGCACTCGAACGCGCATCGCCGCGACTCGCCTCTCACGCCGCGCACGGCCGCGCCGTCGTCGTAGGCCTCGGTCGCACGGGCTTGTCCTGCGCTCGCTTCCTGCGCGCGCGCGGCGTCGAGTTCGCCGTCACCGACAATCGAGCGGCGCCGCCCGAAGCCGCTGCGCTCAAGCAGCTCGCTCCCGAGACGGAAACGCGTTTCGGCGAGTTCGATTCGACGCTGCTCGAAGGCGCTTCGCAGATCATCGTGTCTCCGGGCGTCTCCGTGCGCGAGCCGTTCGTCGCGCGCGCGGCAGAGCGAGGATTGCCGATCGTCGGAGACATCGAGCTCTTCGCGCGCGAAGCGCGCGCGCCGGTCGCGGCGATCACCGGTACGAACGGCAAGAGCACGGTGACGACGCTCGTCGCGCGCATGGCCGAGCGAAGCGGACGCCGCACCCTCGCGGGCGGCAATCTCGGCCGGCCTGCGCTCGATCTATTGCAGGACGACGTACCGGATCTCTACGTGCTCGAGCTCTCCAGCTTTCAATTGGAGACGACGCAGTCGCTGCATGCGCGTGCGGCGACCGTGCTCAACGTAACGTCGGATCACATGGATCGTTACGCCTCGATGGCAGAGTACGCGGCGGCGAAGGCGCGCGTCTTCCGCGCGAGCGACTGTGTCGTCGTGAATCTCGACGATCCCCTCGTGCGCACGATGCCCGCCGCGAATGCGCGCGTGCTCCGCTTCAGCCGCAGCGAGCAGCCGACCGCCGACTACTTCATTCGCGAGCGCGGCGGCGAGATGCTCTTGATGCGTCGGGGCGAGACGCTCGTCAGCATGTCTTCGCTCAAGATCGCGGGGCTGCACAACGCGCTCAATGCGCTCGCCGCGCTCGCGCTCGGCGAGGCGCTCGAGCTCGACCAGGCGGCGTGCATCGAGTCGCTCGCAGCGTTCGAGGGGCTGCCGCATCGTTCGCAGTGGGTCGGCGACATCGCGGACGTGCGCTATGTCGACGATTCCAAGGGCACGAACGTCGGCGCGACGATCGCTGCCGTCGCCGGGATGCCCGGATCGCTCGTGCTCATCGCGGGCGGGCAGGGCAAAGGCCAGGATTTCGCGCCGCTCGCGAACGCGTTTCGCGGCAAGGTGCGACATGTCGTGCTCATTGGACAGGACGCGAAGGCGATCGCCGATGCGCTCGAGGGCGTCGCTACGCACGAATTCGCGAGCGACATGCGCGATGCCGTGCAGCGCGCTGCATCGGCGGCCAAGCCGGGCGAGACGGTCTTGCTCTCGCCTGCCTGCGCGAGCCTGGACATGTTCCGCGACTACGCGCATCGCGGCGAGGAGTTCGCGCGTGAGGTCAGGAGGCTGCAAGCATGAGCGCCGCCGCCTTGGCCTTTGCCCGATCCAGTGCGCGTCCGCGCAGATTCTCGTTCGATCCGGTGTTGCTTGCGACGGTCGGCTTCATCTTGCTGCTCGGTCTCGTGATGATGACCTCGGCGTCGATCGCGATCGCGGATCGTCTCGCGCAGGAGCCGCTTTACTACCTCGAGCGCCAGGCGATCGGCGTCGCGCTGGGGATCGTCGCGGCCGCGCTCGCCATGATGATCCCGACGCAGGCATGGGAGCGCTTGGCGATTCCGCTCCTGCTGCTCGCGTTCGTCTTCCTCGTGATCGTGCTCATCCCCGGCATCGGACACGAAGTGAACGGCAGCCGCCGCTGGCTGCGTCTCGGCACGATGAGCTTCCAAGCCTCCGAGCTTGCGCGCGTGCTCTTGCTCGTCTACCTCGCGAGCTACATCGTGCGCCGCCAAGCGGAGCTGAAAGAAAGCATTCATGGCTTCTTGAAGCCGCTCGGAATTCTGATCGCAGCCGGCGGGCTGCTGCTGATCGAGCCGGATTTCGGCGCGGCAACCGTGCTCATGGCGACGGGTCTCGGCGTGTTGTTCGTCGCGGGCGTGAAGCTGCGCCACTTCATCGCGCTCGTTGCGTTGGCTGCGGGCGGACTCGCGCTCATCGCGGTGACTTCGGCGTATCGCTTGAAACGACTCACGGCTTTTCTCGATCCGTGGGCGGACCCTTTCAACACGGGCTTTCAATTGACGCAATCGCTGATTGCCATCGGTCGCGGCGAGCTGTTCGGCGTCGGACTCGGCTCGAGCGTGCAAAAACTGTTCTATCTGCCCGAGGCGCACACGGACTTCGTCTTTGCCGTGCTTGCGGAAGAGCTCGGTCTCGTCGGCGTGTTGCTGAGCCTGTCTTTGTTCATCGTGCTCGCGTGGCGCGCGTTTCACATCTCGCAGCTCGCGGCGCAAGCCGGGCTCGCGTTTCAAGCATATTGCGCGGCCGGTTTCGGCATCTGGCTCGGTCTTCAGACGTTCATCAACATCGGCGTGAACATGGGCATTCTGCCGACGAAAGGCCTCACGCTGCCGCTCATGTCGTACGGCGGCTCGAGCATGCTCGTCACGTTGGGCTGGCTCGGGCTCTTGATGCGCATTTATCACGAGGCGAGCACCGCCGGCCGTTTGGCCGTGCCGAGACGGGGGCGCGAGGCATGAAGCGCGGCACCGTTCTCATCATGGCGGGCGGTACGGGCGGGCACATCTTCCCCGCGCTCGCGGCCGCGCGTGTCTTGCGCGAGCGCGGCTTCGAGCCGGTGTGGCTCGGTACGCAACGCGGCCTCGAAGCGAAGCTCGTTCCGCCGCAGCAAATCGAAATCGAATGGATCAGCGTCAGCGGGCTTCGCGGCAAAGGCATCGGCACTTGGTTCGCGGCGCCGTTCAAGTTGTCGCTCGCGCTGTGGCAGAGCTTGAAGGTCATGCGTCGGCGCCGACCGGCCGTCGTACTCGGCGCAGGCGGTTTCGTGTCGGGCCCCGGCGGCCTCGCGGCGTGGCTCACGCGTCGGCCGCTCGTGATTCACGAACAGAATGCCGTCGCCGGCATGACGAACCGCATGCTCGCTTGCTTCGCTCGCAGCGTGCTCGAAGCGTTTCCCGCAAGCTTTCCGCCACATGCGAAGGCGCAACGCGTCGGCAACCCGGTGCGGCGCGAGATCGCGGCGATCGCGCCGCCCGCGCAGCGCTTCGCCGAGCGCTCGGGTCGGCTTCGCGTGTTGATCTTCGGCGGCAGTCAAGGCGCGGCCCGTCTCAATGCGGTCGTGCCCGCCGCGTTCGCGATGATCGATGCGGCAGAGCGGCCCGCGATCATTCATCAGGCCGGCGAGCGTCACCTCGATGTCGCGCGAGAGATGTACGCGAAGCACGGCGTTCAAGCCGACGTGCGTGCCTTCATCGACGACATGGCCGAAGCGTACGCGTGGGCCGATCTAGTCATCTGTCGCGCCGGGGCGCTTACGGTCTCCGAGATCGCAGCCGCAGGATTGGGCGCGGTGTTCGTTCCGTTCGCGGCCGCCGTCGACGATCACCAAACTCGCAATGCAAAGTTCCTCGTCGACGCCGAAGCCGCCGTGCTCATCCCGGAAGCGGAGCTCACGCCGTTGCGGCTTTACGAAGTGCTTCGAGGTCTGCTGACGGCGGGGCGCGAGAAGCTTGCGGACATGGCGGCGCGCGCTCGCACGCTCGCGATCACGGATGCGGACGTGCGGCTTGCCGATGCGTGCATCGACGCGGCGGGAGGTGCGCGATGAAAGATCGCATGCGCCGCATCAACTGCATTCATTTCGTCGGTATCGGCGGCTCTGGGATGAGCGGCATCGCCGAAGTGTTGTTGAACCTCGGCTATCAAGTGCAAGGAAGCGACTTGAGGGCCAATCCGGTGAACCACCGCCTGGAGCGGCTCGGCGCGAAGATTCGCTTCGGGCACGCGGCCGAGAACATCGACGGGGCGGATGTGCTCGTGGTCTCGACGGCGGTGCGCGCCGATAACCCCGAAGTGCTCGAAGCGCAGACGCGCCGCGTACCGGTCGTGCAGCGCGCGCAGATGCTCGCGGAGCTGATGCGTTTTCGCTATGCCATTGCCGTCGCGGGTACGCACGGCAAGACGACGACGACGAGCATGGTCGCGTCCGTGCTCGCCGAAGGCGGGCTCGATCCGACGTTCGTCATCGGCGGACGCTTGAAGAGCGCGGATTGCAACGCGCGGCTCGGCACCGGCAAGTATCTCGTCGCCGAAGCGGATGAGAGCGACGCTTCGTTCATTCACTTGCAGCCGATGATCGCGATCGTCACGAACGTCGACAACGATCACTTGGGCACGCACGAAGGCGACTTCGAGCGCTTGAAGCAGAGCTTCGTCGACTTTCTGCACAATCTGCCGTTCTACGGGCTCGCGGTCATCTGCAGCGACGATCCGGTCGCCGCGAGTTTGATGCCGCAGGTCGCGCGGCCGATCGTGACGTACGGCATCGATACATCCGCGGACGTTCGCGCCGTGAACATCGTCCGCGACGGTATGCGTTCACGCTTCGACGTCGAACGTGCCGGCGCATCGCCGCTTACCGTGCAGTTGAATCTGCCCGGCACGCACAATGTGCTCAACGCGCTCGCCGCCATCGCCGTGGGTACGGAGTTGAAGGTCTCCGATGAGGCGATTCAAACGGCGCTCGCGAGCTTCCACGGCGTCGATCGGCGACTCCAACAGTATGGCGATGTGGAGACGAGCGCCGGTCGTGTCACGCTCATCGATGACTACGGACATCACCCGACGGAAATCGCGGCGACGCTCGAAGCGATTCGCCAGGGATGGGCGGGGCGGCGGATCGTGCTCGTGTTCCAACCGCATCGCTACACGCGAACGCGGGACTTGCTCGACGATTTCGCGCGTGTGCTGGCGGGCGTCGATGCGCTCATCGTCACCGAAGTCTATGCGGCCGGCGAAACGCCGATCGTGGGTGCCGATGGCAAAGCCATCTGCCGAGCCGTCCGCACGCACCATCGCGTCGAGCCGCTCTATCTCGAGCGCATCGACGAGTTGCCGAGCGCGTTGCTGCGAATCGCGCGCGATGGCGACGTCGTCGTCACGATGGGTGCGGGCAGCATAGGTGCGATCGCGTCCGAGTTGCCGCGCGCATTGGTTGCGGCTTCCGCAGGAGGGCGGGCATGAACGCGCTCGCGCTGCCGCCGGATTTCGAAGGTCGCGTGCGTCGGCAGGAGCCGATGTCGCGCCATACCTCGTGGCGCGTTGGCGGACCTGCGGAAGTGTTCTTCACGCCGAAGGACGCGGACGATCTTGCGCGCTTCATTCGCGGGCTCGATGCCGATACGCCCGTTCTTTGGATCGGCCTCGGCAGCAACCTGCTCGTGCGCGACGGCGGGATTCGCGGCGCCGTGATCGATACGCACGGCGTCTTCGCCGAGCTCGAGCGTCTCGGCGACGAGGAGGTTTACTGCGGCAGCGGCGTCGCATGCGCAAAGCTCGCGAAGCAATGCGTCAAATGGGGCCTCGGGCCCGCAGAGTTCTTCGCCGGCATTCCGGGGACGCTGGGCGGTGCGCTTGCCATGAACGCAGGCGCCTTCGGCGGCGAAACCTGGAATCACGTGATCTCGGTGGCAACGCTCGATCGGCAGGGCGTGCGTCGAGAGCGTCCCGCATCCGACTATTCCGTCGGCTATCGGCACGTGCAAGGTCCGGCGGACGAATGGTTTCTCGGCGCGCGTCTGCGCTTCGAGCCGCGACCGGACGTGAGCAGCGAAGACATTCGTGTCTTGCTCGCACGCCGCAAGGCGTCCCAACCGATCGGCGAGTGGTCGTGCGGTTCCGTGTTCACGAATCCGCCGGGCGACCATGCCGCGCGGCTGATCGAATCCTGCGGGCTCAAGGGTTTCCGCATCGGCGGTGCGCGCGTGTCGGAGATGCATGCGAATTTCATCGTGAACGACGGCACCGCCACCGCCACGGATATCGAACGGCTGATCGCGCACGTGATGCGCACGGTCAAGGAGCGGCACGGCATCGAGCTGAAGCCCGAAGTGAGAATCGTGGGAGAAGCGCGATGAGGGCGTGGGGCATGGGGCCTGGGGCTCGGGCAAGAGTTGCGAATCGCAACACGCGCGTCCGCGCGCGACTGCTTCTTGCTATGGCTGCAGCCTACAGCCCAGAGTCTACAGCCTGCGTTCTGGCCCACGCCCCACGCCCCATGCCCCCTGGCCTCGGAGTGACCCGATGAGCCGGCGCATCACCAATCCGAAAGATTTTGGCCGCGTTGCCGTCTTGATGGGCGGCACCTCATCCGAGCGCGAAGTGTCGCTCGACTCGGGCCGCAATTGTCTGGAGGCCCTGCAGCGACGAGGCGTGAACGCCTACGCGGTCGATGGGATCGCGGGCATCGTGCAGGAGATCCTCGCGCGTCGATGCGACCGCGTGTTCAACGTTCTGCACGGTCATGCCGGCGGCGGAGAGGACGGGGTGCTGCAGGGCCTGCTCGAGGCTTTCGAGATTCCGTATACGGGATCGAACGTGCTCGGCTCCGCGCTTTCGATGGACAAGATCCGCACGAAGCAGGTGTGGCTGGCGCTCGGTTTGCCGACGCCACAGTTCGTGCGTCTCGCCCGCAACGACGATGTCGTCGCAGCGGCGCGCTCGCTCGGACTGCCCGTCGTCGTGAAGCCGGCTTGCGAAGGCTCGAGCGTCGGCATTTCGCGCGTGTTCAACGAGACGGATCTTCCGCACGCGGTCGATCTCGCGGCCCGCTACCCGGGCGAGATGCTCATGGAGCAGTTGATCGAAGGCGATGAGCTCACGGTCGGCATTCTCGATGAGGAAGCGCTACCGACGATCCGAATCGTGCCGGCGGGCGAGTATTACGACTATCACGCGAAGTATCTCGCCGAGGATACGCAATACATCTGTCCCGGACTGAGCGGTACGGCGGAGACCGAAATGCGCGCGCTCGCGCTCGAAGCGTTCCGCGCGGTCGGTTGCAGCGGCTGGGGTCGCGTCGACCTCATGCGCGATCGCGACGGCAAGAATTTCCTCCTCGAGGTGAACACGGCGCCCGGCATGACGAGCCACTCGCTCGTACCGAAAGCCGCACACGAGCTCGGAATCGAGTTCGACGATCTCGTCTGGCGCGTGCTCGAGACGAGCTTCAAAGACGATCCGAAGGAGGCAAGACCGTAGTGTTCCGCATGCCTGCAAAACGGAACCGGCGTAAGCCGCGCGAGCGCGAGCGTCGCGAGCGGCTGGCATGGCTCAAGCCCGTCGTAGAAGGCGGGTTTCGTACCGCGCTCGGCATCGCGGCGTTCATCGCGGGCA
>JAAYXG010000227.1 GCA_012516015.1 Lysobacteraceae bacterium
ACCCCGTCCGGATCGTTCTTCGTGCGCATCAGCGTCGCACCGCGAGCCGGTCCGCCGATGTCGATCGGCGTGTTCGCAGTGATGCGCCGTGCATAACGCGAGTCTTTCACCCGCTTCCAAGCGCCGCGCTCGCGAACGACCTCGATGATCGACACGCCTTGCGCAGCCTGCGACACACCGACGATGTGCGGGTAGCGCTCGACGTAGGCTCGACTGCCGCCGCGACTCGCGCCAGCGAACCCTGCGTGGCCCGGATACATGAGCGCGTCGTCCGTAAACTCGTTGTTCACGCACAAGATGCCGTGATCGCTGCGCCCGTCGAGCGGGAAGAAATGTTTGGCATCGCAGTTCTGACCGAACTGCTTGCTCTGCAACTCGGCGGCTCCGGGCTCCAAGAGCGCTCCACCCGCCAACTTCGAGGCGTCGAGATCCGGCACGCCGGGAAAGAGACTCTCACCCCAACGCACGACGAGGTCGTACGTGTATCCGGGCGGCAGAAGTACCGCGTCAGCCGCACTACCTTTGATCGGCTTGAACCCGAGTCCGCCGGTCGAGCGCCGCGGCTCTGGTGCGAGCGTTGCGGTGCAGCCCCCGAGCGCCAAGGGCATCAACACGAGACCGGCTTGCAGCACCCCTCGGCGCGACACGCGCTGCAGCAGGAGATTTTGAAACGTGGGCGAGTAGCGCGACATGATCTTCAGGTGACGGATGGTGGCCGAAGGGTGCCGAGCGAAGCCAAGCGAAGAACGGTACGGGTTACGCGGAGCTTGCTGCGAAAGTCGGTCGAGGGCGAAAGCCGGTTTCGCTCGTCACGGCGCGGCCATCAAGAGCCTCTCTTCCCCGACACGAGGATCCATTCGAAACGCGTCGAAACGTCGGCGGGCTGTGGCGCGTACCGGTGAGATGCAACCCAGGCGGTCAGCGCCTCGCGCGCGCACTCGGGTCCTTGCGAGACTTCGATGTTCCCCGTCTCGCCGCTCCGAAGGACGGTGTATTCGACGAGCAGTGCCCCCTCGACCTCACATCCGCTCTCGATCCGCAGAGGGGCTGCGCTCAGCACTTCGAGCGGCGCTGGCGGATCCGGAATGCGCGAAGGCGTGACTTGGCAGCCGCTGAGCGCGGCCGAGGCGAGAAAAATCCCGACGGGAACGCGTGTGGAAAGCTTCATGCGGCCGATGATAGCCGCATGAAGTGATGGGTGACAGTACGGACGTGTGAGGTCGACGTGCGGACGAAAGGAAACGATGATTCCGACGCCTACGCCTCTACGCGCCCCGTGCGTCTACACGCTCGCAGCCGCCCTAGCGGCTGCCGGCGACTTTCCTCTCCTCGACACCCGCCTCGTCCTGCTCTGGCGAGACGCCAAGGCGCTTGTGCATCAGCGGGCTCGTGGTCGTGTACTGGAGATGTACCTTCTTGCCCGGCTCCAAGTACTCCTTGATCGCGAATGCGGCAAGAGCCGCTTCGTGAAAGCCTGAAAGGATCAGCTTCTTCTTACCCGGGTAAGTATTGATGTCGCCCACCGCGTAGATGCCCGGAATGTTCGTCTGGAACTTCTCGGTATCCACCTTGATCTGGCGCTTGCTGATGTCGAGCCCCCACTCCGCGATCGGACCGAGCTTCGGATGCAGACCAAAGAACACGAGCAGCTGATCGACGTCGACGCGCCGCACGACACTGTCGCCGCCGAGCACGCTGATCGACTTGAGCACACCGTCGACCGTGTTGACTTCCTTGACTTGACCGATCAGCACGTCCGCTCGCAACTCGTCGCGGAGCGCGTAGAGTTTCGCGACCGACGCGGGCGCGCCGCGGAACTCCGGCCGGCGATGCACGAGCACGACGCTGCGCGCATGATCGACGAGCGTGAGCGCCCAGTCGAGCGCCGAATCGCCGCCGCCCAGAATAACGACGTCCTGATCCGCGAACGCGCGCGGATCCTTGACGCGGTAGTGCAGATACTTCCCTTCGATTTCGGCTGCACCCGGCACGTCGAGCTTGCGCGGCTGGAAGGACCCGACGCCGCCTGCGATCACGACCGCACCCGCATCGAACACCGTCGCGGCGCTCGTCACGACGCGAAAGCGGCCGTTTTCCTGCCGCTCGACTTCCGTGACCTCCTGGCCGAGGTTCATGCCGGCGCCAAACGGCTTGATCTGCTCGAGCAGCCGGTCGGTCAGCTCTTGACCGGTGCAAACCGGCACCGCCGGAATGTCGTAAATCGGCTTGTCGGGATAGAGCTCGACGCATTGGCCGCCGGGCGCCTTCAGCGAATCGACGAGCTGGGCTTTGAGCCCGAGCAGGCCGAGCTCGAAGACTTGGAACAGCCCGCACGGGCCCGCCCCGACGATGACGACGTCGGTTTCGATCGGGTGGCGTTCGAACTTAAGCGCGGAGTCGTTGTGAGTAGCCGTCGACGACACGTGGTGTCTCCGTAATGGAAGCAGGTTGCACATGCTGAGCGAGACCCGCTGCTTCGAGCAGACCTTTTTCGCTCAGCCACTTTCGATTGAACAGGCGCGACTGATACTTCGCGCCGCTGTCGCAGAGGATCGTCGCAATCGTGTGGCCGGGCCCGAGTCGCTGAGCCAACTGCACGGCTGCCGCGACATTCACCCCGCTCGTGCTGCCGAGGAACAAACCCTCGTCGCGCAAGAGCTGGTACACGGTGCGAACGCACTCGACGTCGGTCACGTGGA
>JAAYXG010000228.1 GCA_012516015.1 Lysobacteraceae bacterium
GTGCTGTGAAGGGCCGCGCGCAACGACGTCATGCGTCAACGACAGGACTGCACCCGGCAAGAGTTTGAAGACGCCGCGGAGAATGCACCAGGGCGCGGGCACGTAGTTGTGCCTCAGGAAGAGCGCGAGCGAATTGCGATCGACCTGCGGTGCGAATCGCGGGAACGCGAGCAGCGCTTTCAGCTCGGAGCCGAAGAGCAGCGTCTTGTCGGCCCATCCGTAGTACAACGGTTTCTTGCCGATACGATCGCGCGCAAGGTGCAGCACGCGTTCGGTCTTGTCCCAAACGGCAAATGCAAACATGCCGTTTGCACGCTCGAGCGTTCGCTCGAGACCCCAAGTATCGAAACCCGCGAGCAATACCTCGGTATCGGAATGTCCGCGAAAGCGATGGCCAAGTGACGCGAGCTCGGCCCTGAGCTCCTTGAAGTTGTAGATCTCGCCATTGAACACGATGACATATCGCTGCGAGTGCGAGTGCATCGGCTGGCGCCCTTCGGGCGACAAATCGATGATCGACAGCCTGCGATGGCCAAGTGCGATGCCGGCGTCCCGATCCAGCCAGACGTCCGCATCGTCGGGGCCGCGGTGGGCGAGGCTCTCCGTCATGCATTGGAGAGACGCGGCGCTCTCCGTGTCGCTCGGTCCGAGAAACCCGGTAATGCCGCACATCAGTAAGGTTCGATCGCGCGTGGAAGGGCTTGCATCAAGGATCCAGCCCCAAGAGTCTGCCAGCCGCTTCGCGCGAGGCGGGGTTGCGACGCATCTCGTAGTAGCGCATCCGTTTGTACACCGCGTAGCTCGCCGCCACCTGCGAGACGACGAACCCGCGCCCGCCGTCCATGAAGCCTAGTCGCAAGAGGTAGTCCTTGAGGAACGCCGCGAGAAAAACCAACGGTGACATCCATAAGCGCGTCGGTCGGCCGCGGTCCAGCCAATCGCGAGCCTTGAGCTCGGAGTAGCGCAGGATCTTCAGTTGACGATGCGCCAGCGTCGGGTTGTGGTGATGCACGAAGGGTGCTCGCAGCGTGCGCGTCGAGCCCGAGAAGCGAAGCGACTCGTGCACGCGGACGTCCGTCCAGCGGGCGCGTCCGCGGTGATAGAACCGACCGAGCTTCTCGCCGACCATCGGTCGATACCAGTTCATCGGCGCGCCCATGTACCACGTTTGCCGCCGCAAGATCGCCCCAGCCGCCGTGGATTGCATGAGCTCGGGTAAGACTTGCTGCATCTCGCGCGCGAGCTCGGGAGAGAGCGCCTCGTCGGCATCCAACATCAGAATCCAATCGTAGCGCGCCTGGGTGCTCGCGAAATTGCGCTGCGGGCCGAAGCCCAGCCAATCTTGATGGACGACCCGCGCGCCATGCCTTTCCGCAACCTCTGGCGTGCCATCGCGGCTCCCGGAGTCGATCACGAGCTTTTCGGCTGCAAACGGCACGCTGTCCAGACATCGGCCGATCACCGCCGCCTCATCGCGCGCGATGACGATGAGTGTGAACGGTAGACGTTCGATCGATGGCTCGCTCGAGCTCATCCGGATGGATCTCCGTTGCAAGTCACTGCCCAGGACGGGCCGCAAGTGTCACATAGAGTCGGGCATTTGGCACAGAGGGCTACGCTACAATCGCAAGTCGGCGTTTGTCGCATTCAGCACTGCAACGTGGCGCGATATCTCTTCTTCGTTTCCGAGCTCTACGCCTTCGCGATCCTGCGTCCGCTGCAAGCGGCGATTCGGGCGCGTGGAGAGGAGGTCGCTTGGTTTTTCGAGCGCGCCGATCTCGCGCGGTTCCTGCGGTCGGAAGAAGTCAGGCTGCACACCGTCTCCGACGTGCGGCGCTGGAATCCGAGCGCCGTGTTCGTCCCCGGCAACTGGGTTCCGGATTTCTTCCCCGGGCTCAAAGTCGAAGTCTTCCACGGTTTCAACGTCGGTAAACGCAGCGACGAGCGCGGTCATTTTCGCGTGCGCGGCTGGTTCGACCTTTACTGCACTCAGGGTCCCGCGACGACCGAGCCGTTTCGCGAGCTCGCCGCACGGCATGGCTACTTCCGGGTGGCCGAAACCGGTTGGCCGAAGCTCGATCCGCTCTTCGACGGCACCTATCGTCACGTCGAACCCGAGCGTCCGACCGTGCTGTTCGCCTCGACGTTCACCGAGCGGATCAGTGCGGCCCGAAC
>JAAYXG010000229.1 GCA_012516015.1 Lysobacteraceae bacterium
CGACCTCGAAAGCGCGCTCCTCCGCGACTTTCTCGTACTGAGCCCCGCCCTTCTGCGGACGGCGTTCGCGCAAGAAGATATGCTCGGGCGCGAGATCGAGAACGTGCGGGACGACTGCGAGCGCTTCGCGCCTGCGCCAACGCGCTGCCTGAGCATCGATCGTCTTCGGTGCGGCGTACTCCTGCACGACCGCCCATTGTTTGCCTTCGCCGTCGCCGTAGCGATCGATCGCGAAGGCATACTCGGGCATGTCCGCGTCGTAGACGCGGAAGCACTCCACGCCCTCGGTACGGGCCTATTGCGAGAGCTGCTTCCAATTCTTGCGCAGACGGTTCGCGAACATCTGCGCACCCGGACGTGCGCGCACTTCCGCTTCGTCGAGGGGCGCTTTGCGCTCCATCGCGGCAAGCTGCTCCGTGCGCAGATCGAATCTCAACAGGCGACATTCGATGCGACCGTTGAAGAGCGTGTGACTGCGTCGCGCATGGATGCCGAGCGCCCTCGCGATCGGCGGATTGCCGGTCAGCACCGCCGCCTGCCAACCGACGAAATGCTCGCGCAGTTTCTCGCCGAGCTCGGCATAGAGCGCCTCGAGCCGTCCTCGATCGCCGATTCGCTCGCCATACGGGGGATTCGTCGCGAGCAAACCGTGCTCGCCGTTCTCGTTCGTGAGCTGCTCGAGCTCGCGTCGTTCGAAATGCACGCGTCCGCGCAGCTTCGCGCGCTCGCTGTTCTCGATGGCTGCCCGCACCGCGCTTGCGTCGGCGTCATAGCCTCTGAGGACGAGCCGATCGCCGGCGCGCGCCTCGCGCCTCGCACGCGCCTCATCGATGAGCCGGCGCCAGAGCTCACGATCGTGGCCGCGCCAGCCGATGAAGCCGAAATGACTGCGCAGCGATCCCGGCGCGATGTCGAATGCCATGAGAGCGGCCTCGATCACCAAAGTACCGGAGCCGCACATCGGGTCGACGAACGAGCCGCCCTGTTCCGCAATCGCGGGCCATCCCGCGCGCAGCAGCATCGCGGCGGCAAGGTTCTCTTTGAGCGGTGCAGCGACGCCGCGTGCGCGATACGCGCGTCGATGCAGACTGTCTCCGGAGAGATCGAGACTGAGCGTCGCACGATCCCGATCGAGCCGCACGTCGATGCGCACGTTCGGCTGATCGACGTCGATCGACGGGCGCTCGCCGGAGCGGGCGCGAAACTGATCGACGATCGCATCCTTCGCCTTCAACGCACCGAAGTGCGTGTGGGTGATGCCGGAAGAGGTGCCGCCGAATTCGATCGCCATCGTGCCGTTCGCGGCCAAGTGCTCGCTCCAATCGATGGAGGACACCCCGGCATAGAGCTCATCGGCGTTCGCTGCCGGAAACGTCGCGAGCGGCATCAGAATACGCGAAGCGGTGCGCGACCAGAGGCAAGCCCGATAGGCGGCCTCGAGCGTGCCTTCGAACTCGACGCCGAGCTTGAACTCGCGCGTCCTCGAAGCGCCGCACGTACGAAGCTCCGCGGCGGTGAGATCGGCAACGCCGGGAGGACAGGAAGCGAAGAAGAGCATTCTTTGTGGGTGTGTGCGCGTGTGAACGTGTGGACGTCAGAGGCTGCAATTCTGACGCCTACACGTCCACACCTCTACACGTCCCCACGTTTCGCCCCTGCACCTTCAGCGCGGCGCTCCATCGAGCGTCATGATCGGACCATACAGATCCGGCCGGCGATCCCGAAACACGCCCCACGACTCTCTGTACTCGCGAATGCGATCGAGATCGAAGCTGGCGGTGATGACGGTTTCGCTCGCGCGATCCGCTTGTTCGACAATCGCGCCGGTGTGATCGGCGATGAACGACGAGCCGTAATAAGTGACTTCCCATTGGCCGCCTCGCTCGGTGCCGATGCGATTCGATGCCACGACCGGCATGACGTTGGCCGCGGCGTGCCCCTGCATCGTTCGCTGCCAGTGATCGCGCGAATCGATGCTCGGGTCCTGCGGCTCCGTGCCGATCGCCGTGGGGAAAAACAGCATCTCCGCGCCCATCAGCGCCATCGATCGCGCTGTCTCGGGGAACCATTGATCCCAGCAAATCGCGACGCCGATCGTCCCGAACTTCGTCGGCCAGACTTTGAAGCCGGAGTCGCCGGGCGAGAAATAGAATTTCTCGTGATAGCCCGGACTTTCGGGAATGTGCGACTTGCGATAGGTGCCGAGCACTTCGCCGCCCGCATCGATGATCGCAATGGAGTTGTAGAACGCGTTGCCGGCGCGCTCGTAGACGCTCGCGGGCAGCACGACGTCGAGCTCGCGTGCGAGCGCCTGAAAGCGCTTCACGGCCGGATTCTCCGAGATCGGTCGTGCGATCGCGAAATGTTTAGGGTCATGGCCCTTGCAGAAGTACGGCGTCTCGAACAGCTCCTGGATCAGGATGATGTTCGCGCCCTGCTCTGCCGCCTCACGAACGATTCGCTCGGCGCGATCGAGATTCTCCGTGCGATCCTCGGTACAGGCGAATTGCGTGGCGGCGACGGTGACGGACATGGCAGTGACGGGTCAGGGCGACGGGGACGACAGAGTACCAACATTGGGCCCCATATCCGCGACTCAAGGATGGGCTCCCCGGTTCTTACGGCTCGCGCGCCACGCTAAAACGTCGGCGGCGTGCTCGCGCTCACGATCTCGCACACCTCGCCGCCGACGTTGCGAAAGCGATGCGGAACGGAGCTCGCGAAGTAGTAGGCGTCGCCCGGATTGAGGATTCGCACCTGTCCGCCCACCGTCAGCTCGATGCTGCCCGCGACGACGACGCCGCCTTCCTCGCCCTTGTGGCTCAGCATGTCGGCGCCCGTGTCGGCCTGCGGCCGATAGCGTTCATGCATGATCGTCATCGCGCGATTCGGATGCTTCGCGGCGACGAGGCGCAGCGACACGTCGCGATCGCCGATGTCGGTGAGCTCCTCGCGTGCATAAAACACTTGCGCGTTGGTCTGTAGATCCAACGTGAAGAACTCGGCGAGCGACATCGGTACGCCGTCCAGCACCTTCTTCAACGAGCTGACCGACGGGCTCACCCGATTCTGCTCGATGAGCGAAATCGTGCCGTTCGTCACGC
>JAAYXG010000230.1 GCA_012516015.1 Lysobacteraceae bacterium
ACATCGAGGGAGGCGGCATCAGCAGCGCCCAATTCGAGCGCACGGTCGCCGCCATGCGCGCGGGCGCGAACGTGATCGTGCAAGGTGTCTTGCAGGACGGCGTGTGGCGAGGCCGCACGGACATCCTCCGGCGCGTCGAGCGGCCGAGCGCGCTCGGCGCATGGTCATATGAAGTCACCGATACGAAGCTCGCACGTGAGACGAAAGGCGGAACGATCCTACAACTGAGCCTCTATTCGGATCTGCTCGCGCGCGTGCAAGGGCTCGTCCCGGAATATATGTATGTCGTCACGCCGGGATCCGGTTTCGAGCCGCAGACCTATCGCGTGGCTGACTATGCGGCGTACTACCGCTCCGTGAAACGCGCGCTCGAAGCGACGCTGGCCAAGCACGCCGAGATCGAGACGTACCCGGAGCCGCAGGAGCATTGCGAGATCTGCCGATGGGCGATGCAGTGCGACGCGCGGCGGCGACGCGACGATCATCTCTGTCTCGTGGCCGGCATCACGAAGATCCAAACCGCGGAGCTCGAGCGGCGCGATATTCCGACGCTGACGTCGTTTGCCAACATCCCGCTGCCGCTCGAATGGAAACCGGATCGCGGCGTGCGGCAGTCATACGAACGGCTGCGCGAGCAAGCGCGCGTCCAACTCGCTTCGCGCGGGCTGCCGAAACCAATCTACGAAACCATCGCGCCCGCGGCCGATCTCGGACTCGCGCTGCTTCCGGAACCTTCTCCCGGCGACATCTTCTTCGATCTCGAAGGCGATCCATTCGTTGGCGACGGCGGACTGGAATACTTATTCGGCTATGTGTGGCTCGACGACGAAGGACAGGAGCGCTACGAGCAAGTCTGGGCTTTCACGCGCGAAGAAGAGCGCCTCGCGTTCGAGCACTTCATCGACTTCGTCACCGCTCGGCGCAAGCAGTATCCCGACCTGCATGTCTATCATTACGCGCCCTACGAGCCGAGCACGCTGAAACGACTGATGGGACGATACGCGACGCGAGAAGACGAGCTCGATCGTCTCTTGCGCGGGCGCGTCTTCGTCGATCTGTACGCCATCGTCAAACAAGCGCTTCGCGCCGGCGTGGAAAGCTACAGCATCAAGCGCCTCGAGCCGCTCTACGACTTCGTCCGTCCGGTGGCACTGAAGGACGCGCGCGACGCGCTCGCCGCGCTCCAATCGAGCCTCGAGCTCGGCGAAGCACGTGCCATCGGCGATGCAACGAAACGCACGATCGCCGGCTACAATCGCGACGACTGCGTTTCGGCGCGACGCCTGCGAGACTGGCTCGAGTCGATCCGCACCGGGCTGATCGACGACGGCGCAGACATCGCACGACCGGTGCCGCAGGACGATGCGCCGAGCGAAGCGCTCGATGAGCGTCAACGAAGGGTGCAAGCGCTTGCTGAGCGACTCCGAGACGACGTCCCCGACGATAGGCTTGAGCGCACGGCGGAGCAGCATGCGCGCTGGATCATGTCACACACGCTCGACTTCCATCGGCGCGAAGACAAGTCCGTTTGGTGGGAATACTTCCGCCTCGCTGCCTTGTCCGACGAGGACCTCATGGAGGAGCGGTGCGCGATCGCAGGGCTCGAATTCGTCGCAACGGTCGGCGGCACGAAAGCGGCGCCCGTGCACCGGTATCGCTTTCCGCCGCAGGACACGGATCTTCGTGGCGGCGAGACCTTGCACATGCCGGGAGAAGCGCCCCTCGGCAAGGTCGAAGCCATTTCATTCGAGCAACGCACGATCGACATCAAGAAGCGCAAGGATACGGCGGGAGCCCATCCGACGGCGGCGTTCGCGCATGATATCGTCAAAGCAAAAGAGCTCGAGGGCGCCCTCCTTCGCATCGGCGAAGACATTGCGGATCATGGAATGGATTCGACCGCCAAGTACGTGCCTGCGCGCGAGCTCTTGCTGCGACGTAGGCCTGCAATCGGCGGGGAGCCGATGCAACGAGACGGGGAATCGCCGCTCGATGCTGCCATCCGCATCGTTCGGAAAATCGAGCGCGGCGTCCTGCCGATTCAAGGACCGCCGGGCGCGGGCAAGACGTTCACCGCGGCACGCATGATCTGCGCCTTGGTGAAGGACGGCAAGAAGGTCGGCATCACCGCGAACAGTCACAAGGTGATTCGCAATCTTCTGAACGAAGTCGCGGAGGCCGCTGACGAGAGCGACCTATCCTTACGATGCATTCAGAAAGTCAGAGATCCCGAGGACGACTTGCCGCGCCTCACCTTCACGACCGACAACGCGACGGCGCTCGATGCAATCAAGAGCTCGCAATGCCAAGTCGCCGCAGGCACGGCATGGTTCTGGTCACGCGAGGCCGCATCCGAATGCGTCGACGTGCTCTTCGTGGACGAGGCGGCACAGATGGCGCTCGCCAATGTGCTCGCGGTATCGCAAGCATGCAGCACGCTCGTCTTGCTTGGAGATCCGCAGCAGCTCGAGCAGCCGACGCAAGGAAGCCACCCCGAAGGCACCGACGTCTCGGCGCTCGAACACTTGCTTCAGGGGAAGTCGACGATCGGCCCTGGCGAAGGACTCTTCCTCGGCGAGACTTGGCGCCTTCATCCCGATATCTGCACGTTCACCTCGGAGTTGTTCTACGAAGGTCGCTTGCATCCTCGCCCGTCGCTCGAGCGACAAACCGTCTCCTCGAATGGTCGAGTACGCGGAACGGGCTTACGCCTGCTCGCGATCGAGCACGAGGGCAATCAAAGCAGCTCGCCTGAAGAAGCCATTGCAATCAAAGA
>JAAYXG010000231.1 GCA_012516015.1 Lysobacteraceae bacterium
CGCTTGAGTTGCGCGGGTTCACGAACGGAACGCCTGCGATAGCTCGGCCGACACTGCTCGGCAGTGGCCGCAAGCCGCCGTTGTTGCGCGTGCGTTCGCCACAACACGCCCTCATTTGTCGTTCCCATCGCGACCGAATATCAAGAGCTTAGAGGGTCGTAAACGGCTTCGACGCTCTGATGCATTTGCGCGACAATCGGCATTTTATCCCGTCGATCCAAGTACTTAGCAAGCCTGCGGTCCGTTCGAAGTGCTCGACAAGCTCGCTTGCCGCGCTCATGATGGTGTCGCTGCCCGTCCGGGCGGAACAGGGAACCAATGAACGCGAGCATCGAATTCAAGTCGCACGTGCCGGCACACCAGCGCGCCGCGTTGGAAGCTCTGCTGTTCTTCAATTCCTGCCAAGCTCGCGTTTCGGATTGCATCGCCGATGCCGTCGAGCGGTTCGGCGCGCCCGAGATCGTGGCAAGCGGGGATCGATTGCGCATTCACATGAAGAACATGAACGACGTGCAGTCGCTCTTTGCGATCGAGGCGCGCACGGGGCGTCCCGTTGGCGTCGCGGTTTATACCCGACAGGACATTGAGCACGTGACGGTGATGCATTTGGGCATTGCCGCGGAGTACGCGAGCGGCGGTCCTAAAGCGAATGCACAACTACTGCTTCGGCTGCTGAGAGAGGTGCGTCGTTCGACTCGGCGGATGAAGGGTGTCCGGCGGCTCGAGCTGTATTACGGGAGCGGACGCGCAGGTTCGCGCTGGCGCGAACCCAGCAAAGCGGCGCTTTGATCTCGCATTCCAAGACGACTCGGTGATCGGTTCGAACGGCGAAGGACGCACCGCGCCGCCGCGCGTGCTACATCGGCTCGCGATCTTCGTCGCGCTTCTCAGTCTCACCGCCCTCGTTCTCGGTTTTCTCGGTCGCTGGCTCTGGCCCTTCGATCTTCTGAATCACTTTCGTGTCCATTGCGTGGCGTTCCTCGTGCTTGCAGCGGGCGTCCTGCTCGGACTCAAGGATTGGAAGAACGGTATCGTGGCCGCGCTCGGTGCGGCACTTGCGGCGATCCCCTTGTTCGACTACCTCGTGCCGCAAAATCCAGCATCGCTGCCATCAAGCTCCGAGCCCTCGTTGCGGGTGCTCACGTTCAACGTCTGGTTCCGCAACGAGGACTTCGCCCGCATCGCCGACTATCTCGCGACGAGCGGGGCGGACATCGCCGTGCTGCAGGAGATCTCGGAGCATCAAGGCCGGCGCTTACACGCGGCGCTCGAGATGTATCCTTACGCGTATGTCGGGGGCGCGAGCGAGAGCGACGCAATCGTATTTTCGCGTTGGCCGATCGGCGCGGCGCAAACCGTGCAGCTCTCCGCCAACGGGGTGAGCGCCATTCGCGTAACGATCGAATGGAACGAACGCCCGATCACGCTCGTCGCGGCGCACCTGCATTGGCCTATCGGGCCCCGAACGGCGGATCGACGCAATGCCGAGCTCGCCGGTCTCGCGGTGCTCGCGCAGTCGCATACGGATCCGCTGCTCGTGCTGGGCGATTTCAACATCACGCCCTGGTCGCCGCACTTCCGCGCCTTCCTCGATGCTTCTGCGCTGCACGACTGTGCACGCGGCCACGGTCTCGACCCGACCTGGCCTTCGCAGCTCATCGCGCTCGGCATTCGCATCGATCACTGCTTCGCATCAGCGCACTGGCGCACGCTCGATGCGAGCATCGGCCCATCGGTCGGATCGGATCATCGGCCGGTGTTGGTCGAGCTGCAGCTCGCTGGCTGACCACGGGATGTGGGGCTTGGGGCCTGGGTCTCGGGCCAGAGGAAAGCCAAGATGACGCTTCCGCATGGGTGCGGAATGAGCGAGAGCGACCCGGATCTATTCTGGCCCACGCCCCGAGCCCCTAACCCTCGGCTCGCAGCGCTCGCTGTCAGCCGGTGACTTTCTTAATGATGTAGCCGCCTGATTTTTGGTCGGGCTCGAGCGTGAGGAGCTTGCGTTGCTGGGCTTCTTCGAGGAGCTCGCTGAAGGTGCGGAAGCCGTAGTAACTCTCGTTGAAGCCGGGATTGCGGCGCTTCAACGTCTGCTTGACCATCGAGCCCCAGATTTTTTCGTCTTGGTCGCGCTCCTCGGCGAGCGCGTCGATGGTATCGAGCACGAGATCGAACACTTCCTGCTTGCGGTCTTCCTCCGTTTTCTCCGCCTTCTCGGCCTTCGTGGGTTCCTTCGCAGCCGCGGTGCTCGTGTGTTTCGTGTGCCGGCGGCGTGTGCGCTGCTTCTTCTTCTCGCTCTCGCGGACCAGGTCGTCGTAGTAGATGAACTCATCGCAATTCGCGATGAGTAGATCCGAGGTGGAGCTCTTCACGCCGACGCCGATCACCGTCTTGTTGTTCTCCCGGAGCTTGCTCACGAGCGGGGAGAAGTCGGAATCGCCGCTGATGATGACGAACGTATCGACGTGCGACTTCGTGTAGCAAAGATCGAGCGCGTCCACGACGAGACGAATATCCGCCGAGTTCTTCCCGGAAATGCGCAGATGCGGAATTTCGATGAGCTCGAACGAGGCTTCGTGCATCGGCGCCTTGAATTCCTTGTAGCGCTCCCAGTCGCAATACGCCTTCTTCACCACGATGCTGCCTTTCAGCAGCAAGCGCTCGAGCACGCGATCGATGTCGAACTTCGCGTACTTCGCATCCCGCACGCCGAGCGCGATGTTCTCGAAATCGCAGAAGAGGGCCATGCTGGTGATTGTGTGAGCCATTTCGGAAGCGGATAGAGAACAGGGGATAGGGGATAGTAAGAGGAGAAAGGGAGAAGCGGTAGTGCTCCTGGCGGTGAGCGAGTAGCAGCCCTCTTACTATCCCCTATCCCCTATCCCCTATCCGCTTCCTTTCAGAGCCAGCGCTTCCGCTTGAACAGCGCGAACGTCACGGCCATCGAGCCGAGCATGAGCGCGAGCGAAAAGACGAAGTCGCTGTAGCGGCCCGGTAGGTGCGGCAGCAATTCGAAGTTCATGCCGTAGATGCTCGCGATCAGCGTGGGCGGCAGGAACAACACGGCGGCGACCGAAAAGATCTTGATGATGTTGTTCTGCTCGACGTTGATGAGGCCGAGTGTCGCCTCGAGCAGGAACGACACCTTGGATCCCAAGAAGCTCGCATGATCGGACAGCGACACGACGTCGCGGCTGATCGAGCGGAATCGATCGCGCTGCTCGCCGCGCATCTCCACGTTGCCGGATTGCTGCGCGAACATGAGGAGTCTACCCAAGCTCACCAAGCTCTCGCGCGCCTTCGAATTGAGCTCGCCGTTGAATCCGATGCGCTCGATCAGCGAGCGCAAATCGCGGCTTGTCGGCGTGCCGTTGCCGTGTCGCGCGAAAATGCTTCCGGAGACGTTGTCGAGATCGGCTCCGACGCGCTCGAGGATATCTGCGATGCGCTCGGTCAGCGCCTCGATGATGCCCGCGAGAACTGCGATCGCGTTTTGACACGCGGCAGGGTGCTTCTGCGCGTACGCAGCGAACTGTTGAAACGGCTTCGTGTGGAGATAGCGATTCGTGACGAGCCGACCGTTCGCGAGGATGAACGTCATCGCGGTGCTGACGGGCCGGTCGGTGTCGAGCTGCGCCGCAATCGTCGCGGTCATGTAGAGCGCGCCATTGTCCTCGTACAAACGGTTCGAGGTTTCGATCTCCTTCATCTCCTCCCGAGAGGGAATGTCGATGTTGAGCGCCTGCTCGACGCGCCTCTCTTCTTCGGGCGTCGGCTCGAGCAGATCGATCCAAAGGGCATCACTCGGGATCTCGGCGGATTCCGGCAGCTCCGCGCGCACCAGACCCTGCGGCTGTGGCACGAAGACGTTCAGCATCTCGGCGTTGGCTTGGGCGCGCTAGCCGCCGCTTTCATGCGCGACGAGCTCATTGAGAAGCGCGAACAGATTCGCCTCGCCGCCCGCGCTTCCGAGATCCGTGGCGTACTTGCCGTTGACGATCAGCAGCGGTACCGAATTCACGCGATAGCGGCGATTGAGGAAATCCGCACGCTGCAGCTTCGATTCGACCGCGAACGAAGAGAACGTTTTCTGGAAGTCCTCCGCGCTGACGCCGTGCTGCTTGAGGAAGGCGGCAATCTTGTCGACGGTGTTCAAGTGATTGCCGTTCACGTGAATCTCGCGAAAGATGAGCGAGTGGAGCTGATCGAGCTTGCCGAGCGCCTCGACCGTATAGAAGAGCCGCGCGTGGATTCGGAGCGTATCGTTCCACATCGCCGGGATGCGGACGAACCCGACGACCGGGGGCGCCTTCTTCCGCCACGACTCGAGCGCCGGGTCGAGCGAGAAGCAGTGTCCGCACCCGTACCAAAATACCTCCGCCACTTCGACCTTGCCCGGCGCGACGTTCGTCGGCTGCGCGGGTACGACCTTTTGATAGTGCGTCCCTTCCTTGAAGCGGCCCGACGTCGGCGGGCCGGAGGGTGCCGCGCCGAGACGCATGGAAGGCTGGGTCGACCGAGCTTCGGTCTGCGGCGCCGGATCGTCTTCGGTCTCGCTGATCGTCTCGCTCGGCGTCTCTGCGGGTGTTTCCTGAGGGGCGTTCGCTTCCGCTTCCGCGTCTTGCTCCGTCACGATCGGCGGCGTCTCGACATTTTCCGTCGGGAACGCTTGCTCGGGCGCTTCGGGCGCATCTTCCTTGCCGCCGCACGCGACGAGCGCCGTGAGCATCAAGGCCGATAATAGCGGGGCAGCGAACTTCTTCATGGGCACCTTCTTTCTCGCTAGCGCAAACCTTGCATGTAGGACGCGACGGCGTCGATCTGCTCGTCGGACATCGTACGTGCCACATCGCGCATCATGCCATTGGGGTCCGTCTGACGCGTGCCGGCGCGGAAGGCGCGCAGCTGCTTCGCGATGTAAGTTGCGTGTTGACCCTTGATGGCGGGATAAAGTGCCGTCGGATTGCCGCTGCCGCTCGGTCCGTGGCATCCGGTGCACGCCGCGACATTCGTCTGCAGGTCGCCACCGCGATAGAGCCGCTGTCCGAGCTCGACCTTCGACGGATCGGCCTCGAGGCCGGTGAGCGTCTGGGTGGAGTAGTAGGCGGCCAAATCGGCCATGTCCTCTTCCGAGAGCGTCATGGCGATCGGCGACATCAGCGGATCTTGGCGCTCGCCGGCCTTGAACGCCTGCAGTTGCTTCAGAATGTAGGACGCGTGCTGGCCGGCGATGTTGGGCCACTCCGGATTGGCGCTGTTGCCGTTCGCCCCATGGCACGCTACGCACGTCGTCGACTTGGCCTGACCTTCTTCTGCAGAGCCCTCAGGTGCCGCTGCAGTCACGCTCGCAGAGCAGAGCAGCGTAATCAAGACGATCGACTGAAGCTTCATCGGTTCACACTCCAAATAATCCCGCGGGGCCGCGGCTCTCCGGCAGCTCAAAAGGCGCGGAATTGTACACTAGGGGCGCTTCCTCTGACCTACTTGGCACGATGGCCCGATTTCCACCAGCACAGTTCTTGACCAGCGCGTGGCAGCCGCATCAATTCCCGCCCGACACAGGCGCGGAGGTGGCGTTCGCCGGTCGCTCGAACGCCGGAAAGTCGAGCGCGCTCAATGCCATTACGGGCCGGAGAGACCTCGCGCGCACGAGCAAGACGCCAGGACGCACGCAGCTCATCAACTTTTTCGGCTTGGACGGGGACCGCCGGCTCGCGGACCTGCCGGGGTACGGTTATGCGAAAGTGCCCGAGCAGATGAAGCGCCACTGGCAAGCCCTCTTGACGCGATACGTCGAGGCGCGCGAATCGCTCGCGGGACTGGTCATCGTCATGGATGCGCGGCGACCGATGACCGACTTCGACGTGCAGATGCTGGAATGGGCGCACGCGAACGGGCTGCCGGCCCACGTGCTCTTGACGAAGGCAGACAAGCTCAATCGGAGCGAAGCGACGACAACTTTTCGAAAAG
>JAAYXG010000232.1 GCA_012516015.1 Lysobacteraceae bacterium
AGCCACGCAACTTGCACGATTCGACGCGGGCCGCCGAGCCAGCGACACACGCGTAAGCCGACCAGTACGGCCGCTGAGAGAAACGATGAAAGCAGCAAATTAGAATGAGTCTCGAATGGAAGGGCTCCGAACGGCAGAATCGCCGCTGTGGCGATTGCTCCGTACCCCACCCAACGTTCAGCCGGGCGATCTCGAACATCAACGATCAATGGGGGCGAGCTTGTTGATGACATCAACCCATCCAGAATCGGTCGGCTCTTCGCGGCGCATTACATACGCGAACAACTGTGGATCCGGCAAGTCGAGCAAAGCCTCGAACGCCTGCTGCTCCGCAATCGGGGCACAAGCATACCGTTGTTCCAGATAGCGTTCGAGAACGACGTCGAGCTCTTTCATGCCCCGCCGGCACCGCCATCTTAATTTGGTGAACGGCGGACGGCGGACGGCGGACAGTGAAAGAGGATTCTCGGCACCTGGCTGCGACGGGTCTTTTTTCATTCCTGTTCTCTCACCGTCCGCCGTCCGCTGTCCGCCGTTCACTGCGCGCGCCTCAGTGGCGTCGCTCAGCAATCTTCTTCTTGATTTCGGCAATCGTCAGCGCGGGATTGAGGTCCTTCGGGCAGGCTTGCGTGCAGTTCATGATCGTATGACAGCGATAGAGCCGGAACGGGTCTTCGAGTGCATCGAGCCGCTCCCCCGTCGCCTCATCGCGGCTGTCGATGATCCACCGGTAGGCGGCAAGCAGCGCCGCAGGCCCAAGGTATCGATCGCTGTTCCACCAATAGCTCGGGCACGCGGTCGAACAGCACGCGCACAAGATGCAGGCAGCGGGCCGGTCGATCTTCTCCTGATCTTCTTTCGATTGTAGGCGCTCGCGGTCCGGCGGCGCCGGCGTGTGCGTCTGCAGCCAGGGTTTGACGGAGGCGTATTGCGCGTAGAAGTTCGTCAGATCGGGCACCAGATCCTTGATGACAGGCATGTGCGGCAAGGGATAGATCTTCACCTCGCCCTTCACGTCGTCGCACGCCTTGGTGCATGCGAGCGTATTCAGTCCGTCGATGTTCATTGCGCACGAACCGCAGATGCCTTCACGGCACGAGCGTCGGAAGGTGAGCGTGGAGTCGACTTCGTTCTTGATCTTGATCAAGGCATCGAGAACCATCGGGCCGCAGGTCGACATATCGACCTCGTAGGTATCGACACGGGGGTTCTCGCCCGACTCCGGATCGAAGCGATAGATCTTGAACGTGCGCACGTCCTTCGCGCCCGCCGGCGCCTTGTACGTCTTGCCGGCGACGATCTTGGAATTCTGCGGAAGGCGGAATTTAGCCATAACTCAGGTTGCTAGCTGTTGGCCTTTGACTTTCTGACTCGTGATTCGTGATCCGTGATTCGAGGGTCGTAAGACAGGAGGACTTGCCGATCACGACCCGCTAGCCACGACTCACTCGTGCTCAATATGTGCGTGCACGCGGCGGCACCGGCTCGACCTCGTTCGTGAGCGTATTCAAGCGTACCGGCCGGTAGTCGAACCGGACGTTCCCGCGATCGTCGATCCACGACAAGGTGTGCTTCATCCAATTGACGTCGTCGCGATCGGGATAGTCCTCGCGCGCGTGGGCGCCGCGGCTTTCGGTACGATTGACGGCCGAGTGGAGCGTGACCGTCGCTTGTACGAGCAAGTTCTCGAGCTCGAGCGTTTCGATCAAATCCGTATTCCAGATCAGCGAGCGATCGCTCACCGACACCTCCGCGAACGAATCGTAGACCTCCCTGAGCTTGTGCACGCCTTCCTGCAGCGACTCGCCGGTCCTGAACACCGCAGCATGCGCTTGCATGACGCGCTGCATGTTGAGACGAATCTCCGCCGTCTTGAGCTTGCCCTTGGCGTGACGTAAGCGGTCGAGCCGGGCGACCGCGAATTCGCCGGCATCCTTACTCAAGGGCCGGTGTCTCGTGTTGGGTTTGATCGTCTCAGCGCAGTAGCGCGCGGCCTCGCGTCCGAAGACGACGAGATCGAGCAGCGAGTTGGAACCGAGACGATTCGCGCCGTGCACGGAGACGCAAGCCGCTTCGCCGACCGCCATCAGGCCGGGAACGACGGCATCTGGCTGGCCGTCGCGCGCCGTGACGACTTCGCCATGGTAGTTCGCCGGTACGCCGCCCATGTTGTAGTGCACCGTCGGGAGCACGGGAATCGGCTGCTTCGTGACATCGACGCCCGCGAAAATCTTCGCCGTCTCCGCGATGCCCGGCAGGCGCTCGTGAATGACATCCGCGCCGAGATGCTCGAGATGCAGATAGATATGATCCTTGTGCTCCCCGACCCCTCGGCCTTCTCGAATCTCGATCGTCATCGCGCGACTTACGACGTCGCGCGATGCCAAATCTTTCGCATTGGGCGCATAGCGCTCCATGAAGCGCTCGCCTTCCGAATTGCGCAGAATGCCGCCTTCGCCGCGCACGCCTTCGGTAATGAGACAGCCCGCCCCGTAGATGCCCGTCGGGTGGAATTGCACGAACTCCATGTCTTGAAGCGGCAATCCCGCACGCAGCACCATGCCGTTGCCGTCTCCGGTGCATGTATGCGCCGAGGTACACGAGAAATACGCTCGCCCGTAACCGCCCGTGGCAAGAATCGTCTTGTGCGCTCGGAAGCGGTGCAACGTGCCATCGGACATGTCGAGCGCGACGACACCGCGGCACTCGCCGTTCTCCATGATGAGGTCGATAGCGAAGTACTCGACGAAGAATTGCGCTTCGTGCCGCAAGGCCTGTTGATACAACGTGTGCAGCATTGCATGGCCGGTCCGGTCCGCCGCAGCGCACGTACGCTGCGCCGTGCCTTTGCCGAAGTGGGTCGTCATGCCGCCGAACGGACGCTGGTAAATGCGGCCGTCCTCGGTGCGTGAGAACGGCAAACCATAGTGCTCTAGTTCGATCACCGCATGCGGCGCTTCCTTGCACATGAACTCGATCGCATCTTGATCGCCGAGCCAATCGGAGCCTTTCACGGTGTCGTACATGTGCCAGCGCCAGTCGTCCTCGCCCATGTTGCCGAGCGCGGC
>JAAYXG010000233.1 GCA_012516015.1 Lysobacteraceae bacterium
CCTGCGGCAAAGCCAGCAGAGCCTACTGCAGCAGGAACGACTCCGTGCGCTCGGGCAGATGGCGAGCGGCGTCGCGCACGACATCAACAACGCCATCTCTCCGATCGCCCTTTACACCGAATCCTTGCTGGAGCGCGAAGCGGGCCTGAGCGCGCGCGCCCGCGAGTACCTGAGCACGATTCAGCGCTCGATCGCAGACGTCGCTCAAACGGTCACGCGCATGCGCGAGTTCTATCGCCAACGAGATCAAAGCGCCGACCTAGTACCGGTCGATCTGAACGAGCTGATCGGACAGGCGCTCACGTTGACCCGCGCGCGCTGGAGCGACATGCCTCAGGAGCGCGGCATCGTCATCGATGTGCATCAGGACCTCGCGCCGCAATTGCCGAAGATCATGGGCACGGAAAGCGACATCCGCGACGCATTGACGAACCTCATCTTCAACGCCGTCGATGCGATGCCCGCAGGCGGCACCTTGTCGCTGCGCACGCGCCCGGTAAACGGCGAGTCGCCCAGTGTCGTGCTCGAGGTTACGGACACGGGGATGGGCATGGACGAGCGCACGAAGCGACGGTGCATCGAACCGTTCTTCACGACGAAGGGCGAGCGCGGTACCGGCATGGGTCTCGCGATGGTGTACGGCATGGCGAAGCGTCACTCTGCACAGATCGAGATCGAAAGCGCCGTGGGGCAGGGCACGGCCTTCAGAATCAAATTCGCCATCGCGCCGGAACAGGCGGCGACGGTGGAAACGGCACCGAGCGTGATCGTCACCGGCACGAAACAGCGCTTGCTCGTCATCGACGACGATCCGCTCTTGCGCGAGGCGCTGTTGCGGATTCTCGAAACCGAAGGACACGACGTCACCGTCGTCGATGGCGGCCAAGCGGGCATCGATACGTTCATCGCCGCCCATCGCGAAGGTCGTCCCTTCGATGCGGTGATGACGGATCTCGGCATGCCGTACGTCGACGGTCGCGGCGTGGCCGCGGCCGTCAAGCAAGTCTCACCGCGCACGCCCGTCATTCTGCTCACCGGCTGGGGCCAGCGGCTCAACACGGAGCAATCCGTGCCCGCCAATGTCGATGTCGTATTGAGCAAGCCTCCGAGATTGCTGGAGCTGCGCCGAACGCTTGCCGAGCTGCAAACGACGAGCGCAACGGCACAGCCCGCGTAACTCGACAAACGACGAAGTTGACCGATGGACACGGACTCGACATCCAAACCGAAGCTCTTGATCGTCGACGATGAAGCGACCCAGATGCGGGCGATGTGCGACACGCTCGCGGTCGAAGGGTACTCGGTGAGCGGCTGTACATCGGCGCAGCAGGCGCTGCAAGCGCTGCGCGAGGAGCATTTCGATCTTGCGATCACCGATCTCACGATGCCCGATATGGACGGCATCGCCTTTCTCAAGGCGGCGCGCGAGATCGACGCGCAGCTGATCGGAATCGTCATGACGGGGCACGGTTCGATCGATACCGCAGTCGCCGCGATGAAAGCGGGCGCATTCGACTATATCCTCAAGCCGTTCACGCTGCGCACGATGCTGCCCGCTCTGGAGCGGGCGCTCAGCGTGCGTCACTTGCTGAACGAGAATCTGCAGCTGCGCGAAACCGAGGAGATGATTCGCAGCTTGAATGCGAGCTTGGAGCGCGCCGTCGAGGACCGAACTCAGCAGCTGACCGATGCGAACCGGGAGCTCGAG
>JAAYXG010000234.1 GCA_012516015.1 Lysobacteraceae bacterium
CATCATCACGTGGGCCACATCGGCATTCTCGGCGTCGATAAGGGCGGTGAGGAGTGGTACCAGATCACGATCGGCGGCTCGGCGAGCGGCCCGGACGCCTCGCTCGGGCAGGTCATCGGCCCCTCCGTGCCGCATGCCGACGTCGCAGAGACGATCGATCGGATCCTGAGCGTCTATCTCGCCGAGCGCGAGGAGGGCGAACGTTTCATCGATACAGTTCGCCGCATCGGCATCAAACCTTTCAAGGCTCGTGTATATGCGCCAGCTCATCAAGCAGCGTGAGATCGTCGCCGACGAGTGGCGGTATGCGGACGAAGATCCGCAAGGGCGCGGACGCGCGTTGATCCTGCCGTTCGCGCGCTGGAAGGAAGAGCGCGACCAGTGGTGGCTGTGGGACGGGCGCCTCGGCGTACGGCTCGGGCCGACGGATCCGGTCGAAGCGCTGCAGCACGATTTCCTGCGTATCGCGCTCGTGGCGATCGAATTCGGCGGACTGGCGGAAGGCCGCGGCTACAGCCAAGCGCAGATGCTCCGCAAGCGCTTCAAGTTCACCGGCGAGCTTCGCGCAGTCGGTAAGATTCAGCGCGATCAGCTCTTCTATATGGCCCGCTGCGGTTTCGATTCCTTCGAGCTGCCCGAAGGCGCAGACCTGCAGGCCGCATTGACGGCCTTCGGCGACTTCACGGTTGCCTACCAACCGGCGGTCGATGTCGGCGTCTCGCCGGTGCGACGCGCCAACGCTTCGCTAGAAGGCTCCGCTCGCGCTGCGCTGGAAAGCTGCCGCTAGAAGCTTTCGCTCAGGCTGCGCTGGAAGACTGTCGCTAGCCATGTCCTTGCCCAGTAATCGCTCTCCGGCGATATCCCTATATCCACTCGGACCTTCTAGCGGTAGCTCTCCAGCGAAGCGTCAGTAGATACATCCGCGAACTGCAGCGCGGCCAATCTCGCGTACAGCGGATTGCGCTCGAGCAGCTCTTCATGCGTACCGATCGCGACGATGCGGCCTCGGTCGAGCACGACGATGCGGTCTGCCTTGAGAATCGTCGCCAGACGATGCGCGATGATGATCGTCGTGCGATGCTGCATGAGTTGTTCGAGCGCCTGTTGCACGTAGCGTTCGCTTTCGGCATCGAGCGAGCTGGTTGCCTCGTCGAGCAGCAGAATCGGCGGATCCTTGAGGAGCGCGCGGGCGATTGCGATCCGTTGACGTTGGCCGCCTGAAAGGCGCGTGCCGCGTTCGCCGAGAAACTCGTCGTAGCCGCTCGGAAGCTCGCGTATGAACGCATCGGCGCCGGCTGCGCGAGCGGCGGCTTCCACTTCTTCGTTGCTCGCCTCCGGTCGACCGAAACGAATGTTCTCGCGTGCGCTCGCGCCGAATAGCACGGTTTCTTGCGGCACCAAGCCGATGCGTGCGCGAACAGCCCGCGGATCCGCCCGTACGATGTCGGTGCCGTCGACCAGCACGCGCCCCGAGGCCGGGTCATAGAAGCGCAGTAGAAGTTGGAATGTCGTGCTCTTTCCCGCCCCCGAGGGCCCTACGAATGCGATGTTTTCTCCGGGCTCGATCGTGAGCGTGAAATCATCGAGCGCGAGTGTGTCGGGCCGCGACGGATAACGAAAGCTCACATGCTCGAATGCAATGCGTCCTTGGGCGGGCTGCGGCAACGGCACGGGATCCGTGGGCGCGACGATCCTCGGGGCCGCATGCTTCAGCTCGACCAATCGCTCCATCGCGCCTGCCGCGCGCTGCACTTCGCCCCACATCTCGCTCAAGGACGCAGCCGAAATCCCGACGTACACGGCGTAGATGAGGAACTGGCTCAGCTCACCAGGGGTCATCGTGCCTTCCAGTACGCGATGAGCGCCTTGCCACAGCACGAACGTGATCGCGCCGAAGATCAACATCGTGCCGAGCGCCGTGAGCGCTGCGCGCACGCGCGAGCGGCGCACGGCGATTGCGAACGAGTCCTCCACCGCACGGCCGTAGCGGCTGCTGTTCAAATCCTCGAGCGTGAACGCTTGCACGGTTTGAATCGCATTCAGCGTCTCGCCTGCAAGCCCGCTTGTTTCGGCGATGCGATCCTGGGACTGCCGCGACAACTTGCGCAGCTTCCGCCCGACGATGATGAGCGGCGCGATGATGACGGGGATCAAAAGGAGAATCATGCCCGCGAGCGACGGACTCGTCGCGACCAACAGGATGAGTGCGCCGATGAGCTGAATGGACGAGCGGAGAATGATCGACAGATTTACCCCCGCGATCGATTGCACGAGCGTAGTGTCGGTCGTGAGTCGCGAGAGAACTTCGCCTGTCCGCGTCACTTCGAAGAAAGTCGGATCCATGCGGATCACGCGGCTGTACACGTCGCGCCGCAGGTCCGCGACCACGCGTTCACCGAGCCACGTCACGAGGTAGAACCGCAGCGCGGCGAAGACGCCGAAGATGACTGCTGCGGTGAGAAATGCGCCGAAGTACAAATCGAGCGTGGCGCGGTCCTCGACGACGAGGCCCTTGTCGATGACGTCGCGAAACGCGAGCGGCAATACGAGCATCGCCCCGGATGCGATCAAGAGCGCACCGAGCGCGAGCAGGAGCGTCCCCTTGTAGCGGCGCAAATACGGCCACAACGCGCGCAGCGGTTTGAGCGAACGAGCTTTCGGACGATCGGTGCTACTCATGAGGCAGCTGCATTATCAGAGAAGAGCACCACAAAGGACACAAAGAAGAGACACGTAGGCTTCGGCGATGAATGTTCACGCGAGTCGAGGGACGGGCTCGCGAACTTGCGGATGTCGAATTGGCGGGCGCCGAAGTTGATCAACAGCCCGTGCCTGAGTCTCGACGATTTCAAGTATCCCAGCAACTGAGCTACGTGCTCGGCGGCGAGGGCTTTCGCCACCTTTATTTCGACGAGAAGGACCCCTTCGACGAGCACATCGATCTCGTACGTTCCAAGCGGGGTACGTCAGCGATTCGGTTCGCTCTGGACTCGCCCATGTCGACTCCTCCGTGAGTCTTCTTCCTTTTGTGTATCTTGTGTTCTTGTGGTTCTCCGTTCACCTGTATATCGGTAGATCCACGTCCGAAAACAACGCTTCCACGTCCGCCGGGGTCGAGGCATTGCCGGCGCGATCGACGAGTCGCTTCGTGAGATGCGGAGCGAGGAGCTGCAGGAAGTCGTACATATAGCCGCGAAGGAGCGCGCCTTGGTGAAAGCCGGTCCAGGTGAGGTGCGCGGGGAACAAGTGCGCGGCGTCGATCGAAACGAGATCGGCGTCTTCCCGCGGGTCGATCGCCATGCTCGCGACGACGCCGACACCGAGCCCGAGCCGCACGTAGGTCTTGATCACGTCTGCATCGCGCGCGGTGAGCGCGACGTGCGGCGTGAACCCTGCACGCGCGAAAATCTGCTGTAGAGACGAAGGGCCCGCGAAGCCGAACACGTAGGTCACGATCGGGTACTTGGCGAGCATCTCGATCGTCACCTTCGACTCTTTCGCGAGCGGATGGCCGTGGGGCACGACGATGCGCCGATGCCAGCGATAGCAAGGCAGCAAGACGAGGTTCGTAAACAGCTCTTGCGAGCCCGTGTTGATCGCGAAATCGATGCGATCGCGCGCGGCGAAGTCGGCGATCTGCTCCGAGGTTCCCTGATGCAGGTGGAGCTCGACCTGCGGGTAGCGCTCGCGGAACTTGCGAATGACCGGGGGGAGCACGTAGCGCGCCTGGGTGTGTGTCGTGCCGATCGACAGCGTGCCGCGGCCATCGCCGCGCTGCTCTTCGGCCAGCCGCTTGATGCTTTGAACCTCCCGGAGGATGCGCAGCGAGCGCTCGATGACGCGCTTACCTGCCGGAGTGATTCGAGTCAGCGTGCGGCCTTGGCGCAAAAAGATCGGAAAGCCGAGCTCGTCTTCGAGCTGTTTGAGCTGTTTGCTCACGCCCGGTTGGGACGTATGGAGGCGCTCGGCCGCCGCGGTGATGTTCAAGTCGTTCTCGACGATCGCTGCGAGATATCGTAACTGCTGTAATTTCATGGACTTAACTGTAGCCCGCTCCAGGTCCAAAAGTCATAACGGCCCCGCATCATGACAGAACGAATGAGTCTTTCCCTGGTTATAAGCCGGTTAGATACAGTCCCTTGCATCCAGAGCCGTTCGCCTACCCCTCCACGCGTCGAAAAAACCCAAGAAGCACATGAGCGCCGAGCTATTATCGCCCCGTTTGGAAACTCTCGTGCAAGACACGCGCGCGCTACTCGAGCGCGCCGTGCGCGAGCACAAGGACGTCGTTTACTCGAACAGCTTGGGTGCCGAAGCGATGGTGCTCACCGACATCATTGCGACGCATGTGCCCGAAATCGAGATGTTCACGCTCGATACTGGCCGCTTGCCCGACGAGACGCTCGCGCTGCTCGATCGCATCGAGCGTCGCTATCAGCGCCGGATTCAGGTGTTTTATCCCGATGCCGCCGCGCTCGAGCGCTATGTGCGGGAGAACGGGATCAACGGATTCTATCTCGGAATCGAAGAGCGGCAGTCCTGCTGCCATATTCGCAAGGTCGAGCCGTTCAAGCGCGCGATCGCCGGCCGCAAGGCTTGGGTGACGGGCGTGAGGCGCGAGCAATCGGCTGAGCGCGCGCTCGGGGAGTCCATTTCCTGGGACGAGCGCTATGGCCTGTGGAAGATCAGCCCGCTGCTCGAGTGGACCGAGGAGGACGTCTGGGCGTACATCAAGACGCACAACCTTCCGTACAACGCCTTGCATGACAAAGGCTACCCGAGCATTGGGTGCGCGCCTTGCACTCGTGCGGTCGAGCCCGGCGCGGATCCGCGGTCGGGCCGCTGGTGGTGGGAGAATCCGGATTCGCGCGAATGCGGATTGCAGCCCCGTCGCCGCGTCATTCCTCTCAAAGTCGAGCCGCGTCGCGCGGCGGGGCAATAACCGTTCCGCTCGCGGACCGGAATGCGCACGCAATGGACTACTTTCCCATCTTCTTGCGGCTTTCGACTGAGCCGGTTCTCGTCGTCGGCGGCGGCGAGGTCGCTGCGCGCAAGATTGAGTTGCTGCTGCGCGCGGGCGCGAGGGTTACCGTCGTCGCGCCGGAGCTGAACCCCGAGCTTGCCGCGCGAGCGGCCGCCGGCGAGATCGAGCACATTCTGGGCGAATTCCATCCTGAGCTGCTCGACGGAAAGCGCCTCGCCATCGCGGCGACGGACAAGCACTCCGTCAACGCGTGGGTTGCACATCAAGCCGAGCGCCGCAACGTGCCGGTCAACGTCGTCGATGACCGCGAGCTGTCGCGTTTCATCGTGCCGGCGATCGTGGATCGTTCTCCTGTCGTCGTCGCGGTCGGCAGCAGCGGCGAGGCGCCCGTACTGACCCGTAGGCTTCGCGAACGGCTCGAATCGTTCCTGCCGCAGCGCCTCGGCATTCTCGCGAAGTTGGCGGGATCGCTGCGCAGCGCCGTGAAAGAGCGCATCGCGCGCCCGAGTAATCGCCGCCGATTCTGGGAGAGTTTCTTCGACGGCGAGATTGCTTCGGACGTGCTCTCCGGTCGCGCAGAAGCAGACAGCGAAGAGACACGCAAGCGGCTCGAGGGCGTGCTCGAAGACAAGGTGCACGCGAGCGTGCGTCCGGGCGAGGTCGCGTTGGTGGGTGCGGGCCCAGGCGATCCCGGCCTATTGACCTTGCGTGCGCTGCGCGCGCTCCAGAACGCCGATGTCGTCCTCTACGATCGGCTCGTCTCCGAGGAAGTCCTGGATCTCGCGCGCCGCGATGCGGATCGCATTTATGTCGGCAAGGCTGCGGGTGCCGCGCATGTCTCGCAGCAAGAGATCAATGATCTGCTTGTGCGGCTCGCGAAAGAGGGCAAGCGCGTGTGCCGCTTGAAAGGCGGCGATCCGTTCATTTTCGGCCGCGGCGGCGAAGAGCTCGAAGCCCTGGCTGCGGAGGGGATCAGCTTCGAAGTGGTTCCGGGCATTACCGCCGCAGCGGGTTGCGCGGCGTACGCAGGCATTCCGCTCACGCATCGCGATCACGCGCAGGCGCTCACGTTCGTGACGGGGCACTGCAAAGGTGAGACCGATCGCGTGGACTGGGCGTTGCTCGCGCGTCCCGGTCAAACGACGGTGTTCTACATGGGGCTTGGGCACCTGGAGAACATCGCGGCGAAGCTGCAAGCGCATGGCGTACCTGCGGACCGCGCGGCTGCGGTGATCGAAGAAGGCACGCGTGCCGAGCAGCGCGTCGTGACCGGCACCCTTGCCGATCTGCCGGCGAAGGTGCGCGCAGCCGACGTGAAATCGCCGGCGCTATTGATCGTGGGCGAGGTCGCTCGGCTGCACGACACGCTGCGCTGGTTCAACTCGACGGCCGCCCAGCGTCCGACGTTGCTCGGGCCTGACGCTTGGGCGTACGCCACTCAGTCTGAGGGGAGGCTCTCCGCATGAGCCAAGCAATTCGACGCGGTTTTGCCGAGGCGATCGGCAACACACCGCTCATCCGTCTCAATCGCTTCAGCGAGCTCACCGGCTGCGAGATTCTCGGCAAGGCCGAGTTCATGAACCCCGGCGGCTCGGTCAAGGATCGCGCGGCGCGCGCGATCATCGACGAAGCCGAACGCAGCGGCCGCTTGAAGGCGGGCGGCACGGTGGTCGAAGGCACTGCGGGGAACACCGGGATCGGTCTTGCGCACGTCTGCAACGCGCGTGGTTACCGCTGCGTGATCGTGATGCCCGACAACCAGTCGAACGAGAAGTACCAGATGCTCGAGACGCTCGGTGCGGAAGTGCTGCGCGTCAAGACGGTGCCGTACTCGGATCCGAATCACTACCAGAAGATCGCACGCCGCCTGGCAGAGGAAATGCAGGATGCGGTCTGGGCGAACCAGTTCGATAACACCGCGAACCGCGACGCTCATGAGCAAACGACGGGTCCGGAAATTTGGGCCCAGACAGAAGGGCGTCTCGACGCGTTCGTCGCGGCCACGGGTACGGGCGGCACGCTAGGTGGGATTTCCCGCTACCTCAAACGGGAAAACCCGAGGATTTCGATCGTTTTAGCGGACCCGCAAGGCAGCTCGCTTTATCATTGGGTTCGGCACGGCGAGTTGAAGCCCAC
>JAAYXG010000235.1 GCA_012516015.1 Lysobacteraceae bacterium
CCTTCGCTCTGGCTGTCGTCTGTCGACTGTGACCTGTAGCCTTCCTTGAAGCACTGCAAAACGCTGCGTATAATGCGCCGCCTTTTCCGGCCGAGGAGCTGAATTCGGCTGGATATTCCAGGATTTACGCAATGCCACACGTCGCCGAACGTTCGGCCCACGCGGTGGCATTTTTGTTGTCTGGCGACGATGGGCGCGATCGACCATGAGCGCGAATCCGTTTGCGGTCGCTGCGCGTCGGTCGCTGCGTCTGTTCGCGTGGCAAGTTGCCTGGCTGGTCGCGGTCGGTGCGCTTACAGCGATCCTGTGGGATGCGCGTGCGGGCGGATCGGTCCTGGTGGGCGGCGGCATCGGTCTCGTGTGGACCGTATATATGGCGCTTACGCTGCTGAAGCACAGTGCGGATTACGGTGCTCGCGTAAGCGCAGCGAGTTTCTTCAAGGGTTGGATATTCAAGCTCGTGATGACCGGGGCGTTGCTGGTCATCGCGCTGCGCGCGAAGAGTCTACTGCCGCTTGCAGTGCTCGGCGGACTGTTCGCGAACATGGTGACGTATTGGGCTTGGTTTGCGTTCGATCTCGAGCGGCGTTGGCCGCGGAGCTCGACGTAAGCGACAGCTGAAACGATCTTGCCGACATTGTGTCGGCGTAGACTTTGGGATCGGTTCGATTCCTTCGACTTGGGGTGCGAGAAGCATGCGGCTCGGGCTGATGGCAAGTGAAAGTGGCGATGGGCACGGATTTTCCGAGTACATCGCGCATCATTTGCAGCATCTCGCGAGCGGTAAACAAACCGCGCTCTTCGATAGCTCGATCGTCCACTGGGACACGCTGTTCTTTTCCCTCCTCTGCGCTGCGGTATCCCTCTACTTCCTGCGCAAAGCGGCGAAGCGCGCGACTTCCGGCGTCCCCGGCAAGTTCCAATGCGCGGTGGAAATGCTCGTCGAGATGATCAACGACCAAGCGCGCGCGATGGTGCACGGCAAGCTCACCTACATCGCGCCGCTCGCGTTGACGACGTTCGTTTGGGTCGCCGTGATGAACGCGATCGACCTCCTGCCGGTCGACTGGTTTCCGCGCGCCGCCGAGGTCATCAACGTGAACTATTTGCGCCCGCTGCCAACGGCGGACTTGAACACGACGTTCGGGCTGGCGCTCGGCGTGCTGCTGCTTTCGTTCTACTACAGCATCAAGATCAAGGGCCTCGGCGGATTCGCGCACGAGTTCACTTGCGCGCCCTTCGGCATGGTGAAGCTCTCGTTCAATCCGCTCACCTGGATCGGCGCGATCCTGCTCGCGGTCGTGAACGTCTTGTTCAACATCATCGAGTACGGCGGCAGAACGTTCTCGCACGGCATGCGCTTGTTCGGCAACATGTACGCAGGCGAGCTGATCTTCTTCTTGATCGCAGGTTTGGGCGGCAGCGTCACGATCGCCGGTGTCGCGCTCCATCTTCTGACCGGTAGCGTTTGGGCGATTTTCCACATTCTGATCGTGCTGCTGCAGGCGTTCATTTTCATGATGCTCACGCTCGCCTACTTGGGTCAGGCGCATTCGCATCACTAATTGGCTGTATCGACCCAGATTTGACCATTACTCAAGTTCAACTCGGAGAACTCTCATGACGGATATCGGTTTTGTCGCTCTCGCCTGCGGTCTCATCATCGGCATCGGCGCGCTCGGCGCGTGCATCGGCGTGGGCATCATGGCGGGCAAGTACATCGAAGCCTCGGCGCGCCAGCCCGAGCTCATGAACACTCTGCAGACGAAGGTCTTCCTGTTGCTCGGCCTCATCGACGCGTCCTTCATCATCGGTCTCGGTATCGCGTTGTGGTTTGCGACCGCGAATCCGTTCGCCAGTTGATTTGAGCGGGCTGAACGCGCCGCGAAGCGCCGATCGTCGTTTCGCGGAATCGCCGACTAGCAGGGCTTACGTTCCATGAATCTAAACGCAACACTGTTCATTCAGACGCTCGTGTTCGTGATCCTCGGCTGGGTCACGATGAAGTTCATCTGGCCGCCGCTCATCAGGGCGATCGAGGAACGTCAGCGCAAGATCGCCGAGGGACTCGCCTCCGCCGAGAAGGGCGAGAAGAGCCTCGCCGAGGCGCACAACGCCGCGAATGAGATCGTGAAGGAAGCGCGGATTCAGGCGACGAAGATCATCGATCAGGCCAATCGCCGTTCGAATGAGCTGGTCGAAGAAGCGCGCGGTACCGCGCTCGCAGAAGGCCAGCGCCTCGTGAGCGAGGCGCGCGAAGAAGTGGCGCTCGAGACGAGCCGCGCGCGTCAGCAGCTCAGCAAGGAAGTCGCCGCGCTCGCGGTTGCGGGTGCGAGCAGGCTGCTCGGCCGCGAGATCGACGCGAAAGCGCACGCCGATATCCTGGAACAACTCGCAACGGAGATCGAGCGCGGCTAAGCCGCTGCTGTACCGCCATGGCCGAAAACGCCACGATTGCACGTCCGTACGCGAAGGCCGCATTCGAATTCGCGCAAGAGCGCAACGCTTTCGAGCGTTGGTCGAAAGTGCTTGCGGCGGGCGCGGCCGTCGTGTCCGAACCCGCGGTCGAGAGATTGCTGACGCATCCGCGGGTCGAGCCCAAGGCGCTCGTCGACCTCATCGCGGAAGTTGCCGGCGATGCGCTCGATGAGCACGGCCGCAATTTCCTCATGACCTTGGCGCAGAACCGCAGGCTCGATCTGCTGCCGCAGATCGCGGCGCAGTTCGAGGTGCTGCGCGCGGAGGTCGAGAACGTCGCGGATGTGCGCATCATCTCCGCGGTGCAGTTGAGCGAAGCGCAGCAGCAGCGCTTTTCGGCCGCGCTCAAGAAGCGTTTGCAGCGCGATGTGCGTTTGCATTGTGAAGTGGATCCTTCGCTCATTGGCGGAGCGATCATTCGTGCGGGCGATTTCGTGATCGACGGCTCGCTCAAAGCGCGCCTCGAACGGCTCGCAGGGGCCATGACGGATTGAGGCTGAAGGCCGGAGGCTGGAGGCTGGAGCTAGAAGGAACGCTTCTTCTGGCCCCAGCCTCCAGCCCCCAGCCTTCAGCCAGTCGAAACTCTATTGAGGACTGTGGCAATGGCCATCAAGGCATCTGAAATCAGCGATCTCATCAAGGCGCGCATCGAGAAGTTCGAGAGCGCCGCCGAAGAGCGCAACGTCGGTACGGTCGTGACCGTCACGGACGGTATCGTGCGCATCCACGGTCTTGCCGACGCCAAGTACGGCGAAATGCTGGAATTCCCCGGCGGCAGCATCGGGCTCGCGCTGAACCTCGAGCAAGACTCGGTCGGCGCGGTCGTGCTCGGCGAGTACAAGCACATCGGCGAAGGCGACACGGTCAAGACGACCGGCCGCATCCTCGAAGTGCCCGTCGGCGAGGGGTTGCTCGGACGCGTCGTGGACTCGCTCGGCAATCCGATCGACGGCAAAGGCCCCATCAACGCCGCGCGCCACGCGCCGGTCGAGCGCGTCGCACCCGGCGTCGTCTACCGCAAGTCGGTGAGCCAACCGGTGCAGACCGGCTACAAGGCGATCGATGCGATGGTGCAGATCGGACGCGGCCAGCGAGAGCTCATCATCGGCGACCGCCAGACGGGCAAGTCTGCCCTCGCCGTCGACACGATCATCAATCAGAAGACGAGCGGCATCAAATGTATCTATGTCGCTATCGGGCAGAAGCAGAGCTCGATTGCGAACGTCGTGCGCAAGCTCGAAGAGCACGACGCGATGAAGCACACGATCGTGGTCGCAGCCTCGGCTTCGACGCCCGCATCGATGCAGTATCTCGCACCGTACGCCGGCTGCGCGATGGGCGAGTACTTCATGGATCA
>JAAYXG010000236.1 GCA_012516015.1 Lysobacteraceae bacterium
CGGACGCGAGAGGAAGTTGCCTTCGCGGAAACGTTGCACGGGACCGGACACGTTGTGCGGGGTCGTCGACTCGTTGTTGGTGAAGTCGCCTTGGATGTTGTACGCCCATTCGTGAAACGTGTGATAGTGGATGTACGCGCCCTGCGCACCCGGCGGGACGTACAGAATGCGCAGCGTACCGTTGTCGTTCGGTCCGCGCCAAAGAGTGCGTGTACCCCAGTTGGTGGTCCCGTAATTGCCGCGCTCCATGGGCATGCGCTCGACATCGAGCACGCGCACGGATTTGAACGGAGCCACCGCGGTCGACCGCTGCTCGTGCGCCGGGGTCTCTGCCGCACAGGCGGTGAGAGCACAGATCGCGCTCAGCGCCACGACCGCACGGCGAGCGCTCTTCAACGGGAATGATCTCAACGTCATCGCTACCCCCTGGTTAGTCGTCTCAGTCAACGTAGTTAGTTAGGTTGACTTCGCGGGAGCATTGCCCGTGACGCTCGCGCTGTCAAGCAGCGCCGCCTGGCGAGAAAATCAGGCTTGGGAGTCGGCGTTGTGCTCCTCCGCTGGGGTCTCAGCGAGGCTGGTGCGAGTGGCCGCGGCGACCGTCATCGCCGTCTCGACGAAATTTAACACCGCTACGGCAGATTCGTCGGCCCGATGCGCGATGCCAAGGGCTGCCCGTATCGGCGTGCCCACCAACGATAGGTAACGGACCGCTTGAGGCTGCAGCCCTTCCATGCTGCGCGGCACGACCGAGATCCCGAGCGACGCCGCGACCAGGTTGATCGTCGAGGACAACTGCGGCGCGAGTTGGCCGATGCGGGGTGTGAAGCCCGCCGATTCGCAAGCTTCGATCACGGCATCCGCGAGACCGGGCCGCACGGCGCGCGGATAAAGGATGAAGGTCTCGTTCTCGAGCGCCCGCAACTCGACGTTCGTCTGCGCGGCCAACGGATGATTGGCGGGAACGGCAACGACCATCTCCTCGCTTTCCAGAAGATGGAGCGTCAGCCCCTCTCCCGCACTCACGGGCGGACGAACGAACGCGGCGTCGATCCGCCCGTCTGCAAGCGCGATCGAGAGCTCCGTCGACTTGTGCTCTTCCAGGGCGAGCTCGACCTCGGGGTAGTGCGCGCGAAACGATTGGAAGGTACTCATGACGAGCGGGTTGAAGGATGCCGATTCCGTAAAGCCCACGCGTACTTCCCCTTTCAACCCACGTGCGGCGCGCTGCGCCAGCAGCACGGCACGACGCACATCGCCCAAGATCCGGCTCACCTCCGTTGCGAATAGCCGCCCCGCCTCCGTGAGCTCCACGCGATAGCCCGAGCGATCGAACAGCTCCACGCCGAGCTCCTGCTCAAGCGCCTTGATCTGCTGCGTGAGCGGCGGTTGCGCGATGTGCAGCCGTTTGGCCGCGCGCGTGAAGTTCCGCTCTTCGGCGACGGCGAGGAAATATCGGAGATGGCGCAGTTCCACGTCGATACTTAAATCATATGAAGACGGAACGTGGAATGTATTTTCATTTGCCGGCATGCGCCACTTATTCTTCTCGCGTCGCGTACGCGCGCCGCCCGCCCGCGATTTTCACGAGGTCGATGATGAGCGAACCAGCGCATTCCAGCCGCCCGGCGAAAAAATCCGTCGCCTTGTCCGGCGTTGTCGCCGGCAATACTGCCCTCTGCACCGTCGGTCGTACCGGCAACGACCTGCGCTACCGCGGTTACGATATCCTAGAGATCGCCGAGGCATGCGAGTTCGAAGAGATTGCGTACTTGCTGATCTACGGCAAGCTGCCGAACCGGCCCGAGCTTGCAGCTTACAAGACGCGCCTGCGGACGCTGCGCGGGCTGCCCGCGATCGTCCGCGCCGCCCTGGAACTCCTTCCCGCAAACACGCACCCGATGGACGTGCTGCGGACCGGCGTCTCGGTCCTCGGCTGTGCATCGCCCGAGCGGGAGACGCACGAGACCGCGGGGGCACGCGCGATCGCCGACAAGCTCATCGCGTCGCTCGGATCGATGCTCGCCTATTGGTACCATTACAGCCACAACGGCGTACGCATCGAAACGCAGACCGCGGACGATTCGATCGGCGGCCACTTCCTTCACCTGCTGCATCAGCGCGAGCCTTCCGAGGCTTGGGTACGCGCAATGCACACCTCTTTGATCCTGTACGCCGAGCACGAGTTCAATGCATCCACGTTTACGGCGCGCGTGATCGCCGGAACCGGCTCGGACATGTACTCCAGCATCGTCGGCGCGATCGGCGCGTTGCGCGGACCGAAGCACGGCGGTGCGAACGAAGTGGCTTTCGATATCCAAAGCCGCTACGACACGCCGGACGAGGCCGAGGCCGATATTCGCGCGCGCATCGCGCGTAAAGAGGTCATCATCGGCTTCGGTCACCCGGTTTACACGGTTTCCGATCCTCGCAACCAGATCATCAAGGCCGTCGCGCGCCGTCTATCGAACGACGCGGGCGACATGAAGCTCTTCGCGATCGCAGAACGCATCGAAAGCGTGATGGCGGACGCGAAGCGCATGTTCCCCAACCTCGATTGGTTCTCCGCCGTCTCGTATCACTTGATGGGCGTGCCCACCGCCATGTTCACGCCATTGTTCGTGGTGTCGCGCACGACCGGCTGGGCCGCTCACGTCATCGAGCAGCGTGCGGACGGCAAGATCATTCGTCCTTCCGCCAACTACACGGGCCCGGATCAAGCAGCTTTCGTGCCGCTCGCAGAGCGCACCGTGTCATTCGCAACGGAGTGATTCAGATGTCCCAAAGCGCCAATGCGCAGCGGCCAGCACCCGATCAAGTGTTGGTCGATATCGCCGATTACGTGCTCGACTACGAGGTCGAGAGTGCACTTGCATACGACACAGCACACTGGTGTCTGCTCGATACGCTCGGCTGCGGGCTCGAAGCGCTCGAGTATCCGGCGTGCACGAAGCTGCTCGGACCCATCGTGCCCGGGACCATCGTTGCGCACGGCGCGAAAGTCCCCGGCACTCCGTATCAACTTGATCCGGTGCAGGCCGCGTTCAACATCGGCACGATGATCCGCTGGCTCGATTTCAACGACACATGGCTCGCGGCGGAATGGGGCCATCCGTCCGACAACCTCGGCGGCATCCTCGCGACCGCCGACTGGCTCTCGCGCCGGAACGTTGCCGCGGGACGCGCACCGCTCAAGATGCGCGATGTGCTCACCGCGATGATCAAGGCGCATGAGATTCAGGGTTGCTTGGCGCTCGAGAACTCGTTCAACAAGGTGGGGCTCGATCACGTCGTGCTGGTGAAAGTCGCTTCGACCGCCGTCGTCTCGCGGCTGCTCGGATTGTCTCGCGATGAGATCATCAACGCGCTGTCGCACGCGTGGGTCGACGGACAGAGCCTGCGGACCTATCGCCATGCGCCGAACACCGGATCGCGCAAGAGCTGGGCGGCGGGCGATGCAACGAGCCGAGCCGTGCGCCTCGCGTTGATCGCGGCGACTGGCGAGATGGGCTACCCGTCGGTCCTGACCGCCAAGACTTGGGGCTTCTATGACGTTCTGTTCAAGGGCCAGCCGTTCAAGTTTCAGCGGCCGTACGGCTCGTACGTCATGGAGAACGTGCTCTTCAAGATCTCCTTCCCCGCCGAGTTCCACTCGCAAACAGCGGTCGAAGCCGCGATGGAAGCGAGAAGGCGTCTGCTCGAGGCGGGCTACACGCCCGATGACATCGCACGCATCACCGTGCGCACGCACGAGGCGTGCATCCGCATCATCGACAAGAAGGGTCCGCTCTCGAATCCGGCCGACCGCGATCATTGCGTGCAGTACATGATCGCCGTTCCGCTGCTTTTCGGACGTCTGACTGCCGCCGACTACGAAGATGATGTCGCGAGCGATCCCCGCATCGATGCGCTTCGCGCGAAGATCGAGTGCGTCGAGGATCCGCAGTTCACCGCGGACTACCACGATCCGGACAAGCGCTCGATCGCGAATGGGCTCACCGTTCATCTCAAGGACGGACGGACGCTCGATGAGATCGTCATCGAATACCCGATCGGACACAAGCGACGCCGGTCCGAAGGCATTCCGCTGCTTCAGCAGAAGTTCGAGCGCAATCTCGCGCGGCGCTTCGCCGACAAGCAGCGCAACGCGATTCTGGCCGCATCGAAAGAGCGAGCCGCACTCGAGCAGATGTCCGTGAACGAGTACGTCGACCTATACACGCCGCAAACACCATGAGCTATCTGATCGCAGATGATCTGCCGGACGCGCCGGCAGGAGAGCGCTTCGCACAGCTGCTCGAAAGACCGACGATCCTGCAGATACCTGGGGCCTACAACGGTCTATCCGCGCTGCAAGCCAAGCGCTCCGGCTTCGACGCGCTGTATCTGTCCGGCGCGGCGATGAGCGCATCCATGGGCTTGCCCGATCTGGGCATCATTACCATCGATGACGTCTGCTTCTTCATTCGGCAGATCGCCCGTGCGAGCGGCTTGCCTGTGCTCGTCGACGGCGATACGGGCTACGGCGAAGCACTGAACGCCATGCACATGGTACGTTCGTTCGAAGAAGCCGGCGCCGCGGCCGTGCACATCGAGGATCAGATATTGCCCAAGAAGTGCGGGCATCTGAGCGACAAACGGTTGCTCTCGCCCAACGACATGGCTGCGAAGATCGCCGCCGCCGTTCGCGCGCGGCGTCACTTGCGCATCATCGCACGCACTGATGCCGCCGCGAGCGAAGGTCTCGAGGGTGCCGTCGCTCGAGCGAAGCTGTACTTGCAGGCAGGCGCCGATGCGATCTTTCCCGAAGCGCTGACGAGCGCGGAAATGTTCCGGGAGTTCTCGCGCCGCGTCCAAGCGCCGCTCCTCGCGAACATGACCGAGTTCGGGCGGACGCCTCCGTTCACTGCGAAAGAATTCGAATCGATGGGTTACCGTATGGTGATCTGGCCCGTCAGCGCGCTGCGCGTCGCCGCGAAGGCGCACGAGCGGCTCTACCAAGCATTGAAGAACGAAGGCTCGGCGCAGAGCATGCTGCCTCAGATGCAAACGCGGCACGAGCTGTACGAGACGATCGACTACGCCCGCTACGAAGCGCTCGATTCGTCGATCGTGCGCAGCATCGTGCCCGATGGCGCGGGATGACGTGCGCTCGCGAGCTTCGACTCACCGCGCTAACTAGGTCATCTTATCCATTGACGAGACTGACGGCCGCGGCCACTCTTATATATATGTAGCGGGGCGGCCGCTCGTCGCGGCAGAACGCCGATGTCAACTCGATTCGGGGCCACGTCCCCTCGTGCTCAGGAGAATCTTGCATGCCGCTAAAACGGCCGGTCGATCTCGAGAACGCATGCCAGCCCATTGGTCAAAGCAGACGAGATCTGCTCAAGTCGGCTGCGGGTCTCCTGCTGGCGGCCTCGGTCGCGACGCTGCCTTGGCGATCTGCACGAGCGGCCGGGGCCGCTTCGACTCAGCAATGGGGCGATACCGCAACGCTTGTCTCTGCCATCGGCGCGGGCACCCTCGCCGCATCGAGCGTTGCCGAAACCGTAGAGGCGTATCGCAAGGGATTCGGGTACGTCGAACACTACCGCGGGCGAGTACCCAGAGAGATGGCCGACTTTTGGGGCGTCCCCGCGATGGCCGGGCGCGCCGTGTCCGTCGTGGGAGCACCGGGCTATCAGCGCGGCATGATCCGCATCGTCGAGCTCGGCAATGATTTCAAGGAAGTGTCGTATCCCGAAACGCTCGGATGGATCGCGCTCGAGATTCACGTCCGCTCTCCCGACGAGCTCGTCGACGAGCTCAAGGGTCTTCCCTTCGTTCACACCGGCGGCCCCGCCACGGCCAACGATCGCGAAGGCAAGCCGCTCTATCGTGCTGCCCAGTTCAAAGGCCCTTCGGGCGAGCCGCTGTACATGACTCAGCACATGCAGCTCGACGAATTGATGCCGGTCGGTCGCAACAACGTGGGCCCGCTGTTCATTCAAACCGTGGCGACGACTTCCTATCGAGAAACGCTCGACTTCTATC
>JAAYXG010000237.1 GCA_012516015.1 Lysobacteraceae bacterium
TCTGCGTCGTGCTGTGGGGCTTCACCGCGATCCTCGGTAAGTTGATCGCCCTCGCCGCGCTGCCGCTCGTGTGGTGGCGGATGTTGCTCGTCTCGGGCGCCTTGCTGCTCGCACGGAGCTTCTGGCGCGGTTTGCGCTCGATGTCGGGCAGGCTCGTTTGGATCTACGCCGGGATCGGCGTCATCGTCGCGCTGCATTGGCTGACGTTTTACGGCTCGGTCAAGCTCGCAAACGCTTCCGTCGCCGCGACCTGCATGGCACTTGCGCCTGTCTTCATCTCGTTCGTGGAGCCTGTCCTCACCCGCCGCCGGTTCGACGCCACGGAGGTTGCGTTCGGACTGGCCGTGATTCCAGGCGTTGCGACGGTTGTCGGGGGAACGCCGAGCGGCATGCGTCTCGGCATTGCAGTCGGCGCCCTATCGGCGCTGTTCGTCGCGTTCTTCGCTTCTTTGAACAAGCGCTACATCGGCGATTCGCACGCGCTCACCGTGACGGGCATCGAGATGGGCGCGGGAGCGCTCTTTCTGACGCTTGCGGGCGTGCTCGTTGCCCCGGGCGCGGATATGTTCGCACTGCCCACTCCACGAGATGCGACATTGCTCGTCGTCCTCGCGGTCGGCTGCACGCTCCTGCCGTTTGCCTTGTCGCTCGTCGCGCTGCGCCAGTTGAGTGCGTTCTCGGCCTCCTTGGCCGTGAACCTCGAACCCATCTACGCGATTCTGCTCGCAATCGTGTTGCTCGGCGAGCAGCGCGAGCTCGCGCCGACATTCTACGTCGGCGTTGCGATCATTCTCGCAGTCGTGTTCACGCATCCGCTGTGGACTTCGCGCGGTGATCGTCGCGCACATATCGAGGACGCCGCGCCTCGATGACGGCCGCTCACCTTCGCTGCAGGAGCTGATCGACTCGGTCTCGATAGGAGCGGCTCAGCTTGAGTTCTTGGCCGTTCTCGAGCGACAGAAAGTACTCGCCGTTCGTATGCGGCCGCAGACGGCGCACGCGGTTCACGTTGACGATCGTCGAGCGGTGCACGCGCTGAAAGACGTCCGGATCGAGAATCGCTTCGAGCGACTTCATCGTTTCGCGCAGGACGTACGTGCGGCCGTCGGCGTGTACGCACATGTAGTCGCCTGCGGCATCGATCCAGTCGATCGTGCGCACGTCGAGCCGGATCGTTCCGGAATCGTCGCGGATCGGCAGAACTTGCGGGTAACGTTTGACGAGCGCGGTCTCGAGATGCTTCTTGATCAGCTCCGGATCGAATTCGCCGCTGCCCTGCGTGGATGCCAGGAGCTGCATCAGCTTCTCGCGCTGCGCGAGCGCGCTGCGCTGCTCCGAGTACGTGCGCACGCGATCCAGCGCCTGCACGAAGCGCACGTCGTTGATCGGCTTGAGCAGATAGTCGAGCGCTTGCGCCTCGAACGCATCCAATGCATAGCGATCGTACGCGGTCACGAATACCGTCATCGGCAGCGATTCGTGCGGGATACGCGCGAGCACATCGAAGCCCGACATCCCTGGCATCTGGATGTCGAGGAACATGAGATCCGGCTTCTCCCGTGCGATCGCCTCGAGCGCCTCGCGGCCGTTGCCGCACTCGGCCACGACTTCGATGTCGCGGTGCTTCTGAAGCCGAATCTGAATGCCTCGTCGCGCGAGCTCCTCATCGTCCACGAGAATCGTGCGAATGGGTGTTTCAGTGTTCGCTCTGTTCATCGGCAGGTTACCGAAACGGATCTGGAATTCGTCAATAACGTCGGTTGATCTCGGCGTTGCGCGCCATCAGCTCCTTGCGGGAGAGATTCTCGAACGGATTGCGCTCGGGAGTCGGCGCGCTCTCGCCGCGTGTCGCCCGCTCCGCGGGGAAAGTCAGCGCCACGCGCAAACCGGGCTCGGTGTTCGTCACGGCCACTTGGCCCCGCTCCGCATAGAGCACGCGCAGCCGCTCGCAGGTATTGCGAATGCCGACGCCGCGTCCGTTCTTGAGCCGCGTGACATCCTGGAGCCCCGGGCCGTCGTCGGAGACCTCCAATTGCAGTGTCCCGCCGGTCAAGTGCGCTCCGATGCGAATACATCCGCCTTCCTCGCGAGGGGACACGGCGTACTTGATTGCATTCTCGATGAGCGGCTGTAGCAGCAGGCTCGGCATCAGGACATCGGTCGCCGAGTCTTCCACGGCGAACTCGATGCGAAGGCGCTCCCCGAAGCGCATCTTCTCGATGCCGAGATAAAGATCGAGCGCTTCGATCTCTTGCGCGACTGTCACCTTCTTCATGGGATCCTGATCGAGCGTATAGCGCAAGAATTCGGACAAGCCGGTGACGGCGCAATTGGCCGTGGCATTGCGGTTGTCCAGGATCAGGGTCGAGATCGCATTCAGAGTGTTGAAGAGAAAATGCGGATTGAGCTGATATCGCAGCATCTTGAGCTGCGCCTCCTGAGCGAGCCTCGATGCCTGCAATGCGGCCTCGCGTTGCAGCTGCATCGATTCGTAATACTTCACGCCGAAGTAGAGCCCCATCCAACCTGCGATGAGGTACGTCGCGTGAATGCCGTTGCCGAATAGATCGACCCAGAAATTGACGTCGTAGTTCGGGTCGTAGCGCAGATACGCCCAGTTCACGACGATGCGCCAGACGAGCGCATCCAAATAGGCGACGAGGAGCGCGATCGGAATGATGACTTTCAAGGGTCGTCCCCAGAGCGCGCGGCAGATGTAACGCAATGGGGCGCTCGCGATGAATCCCCACACGGCGCTAATCACGATCACCTGGGTGTACTCGACCGGTTTACCCCAGAGAAGGGCTCCCATGTATTGGGAGACGCCGTAGCCGATCCAGCCGATCGCGTGCAGCGACCAGAAGAGGAGATTGCGATTGTGTTTGAGGTCGGGCAGCGTCATCGGCCGGGTGCGCTCTGGCAAGCAATCCTGCTCCCTACAGCGGCAGACTCTAAGCAACCGCTTTCGGAAATGACATCCTTCGGTCGCTTCGGCGACACGGTTGGTCGCAAAACGACGCTGCGACCCCGACTGCGCCAGGTAAGGGGGACTCACCGCCCACAAGAAAAACAGCGGCTTATGTCGCGTCAGCCGAAGAGGCCGAGGAGCCCCATCACGATCAGATAGATCGCGACGATGTAATTGAGCAGGCGCGGCACGATCAGAATCAGAATGCCTGCGATGAGAGACACGAGTGGACCGAGCGCGAGATGAAAGCTCATGGATGCGCTTCCCCGTGGAGATGACGGCAACCGTACGTGGCGGCGCGATTACTTGTTCCGGCCGAGTCGTTGCTTCAACCACGCCGCGATGTCGGCGACCTCTTGCATGCAGACCTGATGCTCCATCACGTAGCTCTTCCATTCCACGGAGTAGCCGAGGCTCACGAGCAGGTCGCGCGACAGCTTTCCGGCCATCTCGGGTACGACCTGATCCCGGCTGCCGTGGCAAATGAGAATCGGCGTCGAGCGATTCTCTGCCGACGCTTCCGCCTGCAGCGAGTCGCGTAGCGGCAAGTAAGTGGACAGCGCCACGATGCCGCCAAGCGTGCGCGGGTAACGCAACCCGACGTGCAGCGCCATCGCGCCTCCTTGAGAGAATCCCGCGAGCACGATGCGCTCCGACGGTATGCCGGCTGCGAGCTCGCGCTCGATGAACCCGCGAACGATCTCATCCGATTGTCGAATGCCTGCTTCGTCTTCCGCAGCCGTACCGCTGAAGCCGCGAATGTCGTACCAGGCACGCATGACGAAACCGTTGTTGATCGTCACCGGGCGGTGGCCGGCATGCGGGAAGACGAAGCGCGTCGGGATCGTGTTCGGCAGATCCAGCTCCTCCACGATCGGGACGAAATCATAGCCGTCCGCTCCCAAGCCATGTAGCCAGATGACAGCCGCGGTCGCGGTTACCTTGGGCTCGAGCGTGACTGCGGATTCGGATTCGTGCGTTAAGTAGGGCATGGTCGAAGATCGTAGGTGATGAAACGAAAGCGGCGTCGTCGAAGCACCGGCATCGATTGTCTGTCGGACGCCGCACATCCTAGCAGTCGTGACCCGTTTGCGCGCGACCAGTGGAACTCCGCTTGCCTCCGTGTGTTGAGTCGACGAGGAGGTGGCTATGAACTTCGAAAAGCTGGGCGAGCTCATCAAGGACATGCGTATCGCGATGCTGACGACCGTCGAGCCCGACGGCACGCTGCACACGCGTCCTCTCGCCACGTTGCGCTATGCGAATGACGGCGAGTTGTGGTTCTTCACGTCGCTCGACTCCGCGAAAGTGCATGAA